>NZ_PNDI01000018.1:0-43022 GCF_005887465.1 Pseudoalteromonas sp. S1610
TTAGCGGCTTTTTTATTGTTGACGTTATTTAGCTAAGGCGACTACTTTTGCCAAATGAATCACTAAGCATTGGGAGCTAATATAGATAAACCAATTTATATAGCGCACCTGAGGATAAAAACCTTGCCCTTGGTTACCATAAATCCAAAAAGCACCAATAATGGCATCGGCCAATGCAGCTAGTAAAAGCCCTAAGCTCACCCACATTATTGGTTTGGGCGCATGAAACCCACCATAAGCAATAACCAACATAAGGCCCATAAGCGCCACGGCAGTTACCACCACACTATAAACGCCGGTCATAGCTAAAATAGGTATACCAGCGCCATCAAGATACATAGAAGCGAGTGACGTAGCACTTATCACCAGTACAACAACCATAAAAAGTATGCTTTTTAATTGCGATATAGCTTGCTGCCTTTTATAGGCCAACACACAGGCTAAAAATAAAAGGCTGTAGCCAGGTGCAAAAAATAAAATTGAATCAATTAAGTAGTCATGCTTTATTAACGTTGCATAGCGATGATAGTGCTGGGATAGGTTAAAGTTAATCACATCCCCTACTGTGCACAGCATTAAAGCTGCGCTACATAGAACCGCTATAAAGCGTAACTGCTTATCTTTAAACTGATGAAATACCCAAGCAGAAATTGCCACACTATTAAACATCAGCAAACACAGCGAGCTCACTGTTAAGAACAATAAAATTTCTTTATTGTTAGGTGTAAAAAGTCCTATGAACATCACAACCAAAGCGCATAGCCAAGCAATAAAAGAAATAACTTGATGAGGGTGTTTTATAGTTATGTAATTGATTGCACTATCCAAGTTTGAAATTCATAAATTTAATTTAGCAAATTATTATCGCTTAGGGTTTATTTTTTTTATGCCCCGTTTGCATTTCTTTTTGTGTTTTTAGCCGACATTGTGCCAACTGCTCAAGTCGAATAGCTTTAATTGCCGCCAAGGGGTCATCAGCACTAAGTCCACCAGCATCATAGGTGTTTTGTTGATTTATTACTTTATTATCATCTTGTTTAGTATACATATTATTCTCACTTGGGACCGTTTATCGATTTTAGCCACGGTACATCGAATAAAAAAGTGCTGAAACACTGTACGATTTAGTTGAAAAATACCTGACACTCTATATATTAGTAGTTACTAATATTAAAGGGCCTATTATGCGCATTATTTTACTTTTTTCCAGTTTATTTATTTCATCCGCTGCTTTTGCTAACAATGTTGACGATGCGCGCAAAACTATTAAGGCATTTTCAACTGATTTAAAACAGATACTGGTTAGCACCATGCAACAAAATGGACCTATAGCAGCGATTAGTGTATGTAATACAGCCGCACCCGCTATCACTTCACAACACAGCAATAGTGCATGGCAAATTAGCCGCAGTGCGTTAAAAACACGTAACCCAGATAATCAACCCGATGAATGGTTAAGAAATGTTTTATTAAACTTTGAACAACGTAAGCTCAATGGCGAGCCTATAGCAAAAATAGAACACCAAACACAAAGGTCAGATGGCTGGTATTTTATAAAAGCGATCCCCACTCAAAAGGCGTGTTTAGCATGTCATGGCAGTCACATTGCACCTGAAGTTGCTAAAAAAATAGCCGCTTTGTACCCTAGCGATCAAGCAACAAATTTCAAACAGGGTGATATTCGTGGTGCCTTTATCGTTAAAAAGCCGATTAAAAAGCACCAACAGTAATTACGTCATTGAGCATTCGCTGCGTTTCGTTTTCTGTGGGCAACATATAAAGTATACGGCAACATTACGAGCTGATTTAATATGATAGCTAATATCAGCGCAAACAATAATGCACTGGTGGTTAAAGGGATCCCTAACTTAAAGTTATCAAGTGTATTTTGTAATCTTTCGAAACGATCAGGGGAGAATATATACAGCAATTTTTGCACTAAATTACCTTGCTCAAATAGCTTCATACCTTGATTTAAGTCTGCGAATAGCATCAAGGTTTGCTGTTTTTGTTCTGCATCGGCTCTGACACTCGGTTCCGTGTTTTCTAAATGACGGTTTATCATTGCTTGTGTGCTAGAAAATTTATATTGCTTTGCTGTATCTGCATAGCCATCAACTTGCCACTTGGTCGCATGATACAAGCCCGCTAAATGTTGTTGGTAATGATCACTTAGCTGCGGTAGTTGCAATGCAATAATAAAAGCGCAAGCAAATATTAATTTATCGAACATGTTAACGATCATCATAATCCTTTGTGCTGCTCTAATTTAAACAGATAGATGGTGTTACTATGCTATACCATTTACTTAGCTAAGTGACTTACTTTTTATGTAGATAAATTTTATCGAGAAAAAGGTAAACAGTCTTTCAGACTCGTAAAAAATAATCCTTAACGTGATAAATGTTAGTATAAGTATGATTTAAATAGCAAAGCGCTAAGTTTTTATTGATCACCTGAATGTTTACCTGTTGCTAAAATAGCAACATTTCTGTAGATAAAACCCCGTGAATAGCTGAAATACTTACTAGAACGAGCATAAAGTATTAATACCTAATTCTAAATGCCCTCTTTAATACTAGTGATTTTTACACTATATTAAAAGATAATTAAGCGTCTGTTAATATTGAGAAAGAGTTTGTGGAAGCGAATAAAAATAATACCACTGTTGAAGAGAAAGCAACTGAAGATCAAAAAAAGTTTTTCCTCGATTTACTTCCAGGGAAATTAATTGATATACAATTTAACAACCCTATTCAGGTTCGCTTTAAACTCACTTTAATCGGCTACGACACCGGTAAATATTTAATATTAAAATACCCTGCTCAAGCAGGTAAAAACGACTACAGCGATATTTTAGTTGAAGGTAATGGCGCCATTGTTCGTTATATCATCGAAGATGAGCGCGGTGAATGTGTGGCTTTTTCTACCAGTATATTAGCGATTTCATTTCGCCCTGAACGGTTAATTTATCTAGCGTACCCTAAAAAAATCGAAAGCCGTCAATTACGTGAAACTAGCAGGCTACCGACTCATATTCCAGCTAAAATAAGTTTACACAAAGGTGATATAGACGCCGATAGTAAGAGCTTATTGCATGGGTTAATCATTGATATTTCACCTAGTGGCTGCCGTTTTGCGATACATGTAAGCTCTGGATTTGTAGCGCTAAAAAAACGCCAAGTATTTGTGCATATTTTGTCACCGATAGACAATAAGTCTGTCATAGTCACGTCCTATATCAGAAATAATCAAATGAAGGGGAATCGCCTTAGTGTTGGTATCGAGTTCGATGCATCAGAGCAAACTAAGCTAAATGAGCTACTCGAAGCGTATTCAATTGATATAGACTAGAAAAATCACAAACGAATTAAGGCTAACACCTTATGGTTAGCCTTGCTAACAGCAGTTCTATTACTCTAACGGTTTTAAAAATCTCTCTGTTCTAGGTAAATAATAGTTATCGTAATCAAGCGATACAATCACACGCTCGGCTTTACCTAGTAATTCATCACGTGGGATAAGCCCTATTACTCTAGAATCTGCACTATTATCACGGTTATCACCCATGGCTAAATAGTAGTGTTCAGGAATTGTTATTTCATCAAAGCTCGATAAACGTGATGGTGTATTACTAACGCGGATTGAATGCTTATAACCATTTAAGTTTTCTATTTTATCTGAAGCAGTCGTATTACTTTGCAAATGTGTGTAATTAAGCTTTTCGCCGTTGATTATGAGTTCATTATTTTCAAGTACAATAGTATCTCCAGGTACACCTATTACTCGCTTGATCAAGCGGTTATCCGCTACTTTCGAGTCAAATACAATAATATCGCCAGTTTGTGGGTCCCCCATTCTCAACAGGGATACATGCGTAAATGGTATACGTAAATCATACGCCATTTTATCGGTAAGGATTCGATCGCCTTCTTCAATAGTCGGTTTCATTGAACCTGTTGGTACTTCATACCAATCGGCGACGGCACTTCTAAACACACTCATTAAAATAATGAATACAATTAAAGAACGATTATTTTTCCAAAATTTATAAAGTCGCTTCATGTTTTGTCTCTGCTATGGGTTAAGTATTTATTTGACTGTATAAACGCAGAGCCGTTCAAAAGAGTGTGTAACAAAACATGTTTAATGATAGAGACATGTATAAAACATGTCTCTAAAGATGGTTTACTGCTGATTTAACTTGTCTTTCGCTTCTTGTACTTTTGCAAAATCAAGGCCTAATTCATCAGTGGCTTCTTTAATCAAATGCGGTTGAGTCATCACCACAGCCATTAGTTGCTGAAGCTTTTCAGGTGGTATACCCAGCTCTTGCACTAATGCCATGGCCATCATTGGGTTTTGGGTAAATGCTTCAAACAACGCAGCTACTTTTTCATCACTAACGTTGTGCTCTTTTAATATTGCAATAATTGGATTCATTATTTGCCTTAATATTTTATAGTGTTCACTAAATTATATGGGCGCACAGCCTAATTAACAATATTAATCCCGCTGTGCTTGCTTATATCATTCAACCAGTAGCACAACTTTACCGGAATTCTCGTTGCGCTCTAAAATATCATGAGCCTCACTGGCTTGCTTCCATGACATGGTTTTATAAATATTAAAGTCATAGTTCTGATTGGCAATATCATCGTAAAAACGCGAGACAAAGGCATCTCTCAGAGCTCGTTTAAACTCAATACTGCGATTACGTAGTGTTGATGCATGAAACGAAATCCGCTTTTGTAATAAACGTGCAAAGTCTACTTCTGCAAAGCGCCCGTCTAAAAATGCCAGCATAATAATCTGACAATCCATTGAGGCCACCATGGCATTTTTATTTAAATAGCTACCAGAAACAGGGTCAACAATTGCGTTTGCAGTGAGCTTATGTGATTTCATATACTCAACAAAATCAGTGGTTTTATAATTAATTACGTGGTCAGCACCCAACCTTTTAGCATGTTCACACTTTTCATCCGAACCCGCGGTAATCACTACTTGTGCACCAGCACTTTTTGCCATCTGAATAGCCGCACCACCAACACCACTGGCACCGGCATGAATAAGCGCCGTTTGCCCTGATTGTAACTTGCCTAATTCAAATAGCGCACCAAAGGCTGTTAAATACACTTCGCTTATAGCAGCACCTTGCGCCATAGAGATATGATCAGGCAATATCATTAACTGCTGCGCATCTACTGCGACGTATTCACTGTAAGCGCCACCAGCACATAAAGTAAAAATACGCTTACCGAGCCATTTAGGGTCTACCTCACTGCCAAGCTCACACACGGTGCCTGCACACTCAAGTCCTAAAATAGGGCTATCTCCTTCAGGAGCAGGATACTTACCTTGACGCTGCATACAATCAGCGCGGTTAACCCCAATCGCTGCCACTTTTACTAGCACTTCATTGTTATTAACCTTTGGTTTATCGGTTTTCGAAAACGCTAACTGCTGCTCATGATGTGAAATGTACTGCATAAGTCTCCTTGTATTGGGTTTATTTGATTTTTCGCCACACTTCGGCTTCAACTAGCTGGCCATTTTCTGTAAGAGAATGATGCCACAAATTCCCTTCAACTTTATAATCAAAAGCCATGGTTTTACCCATCAATGATGCAATATTGCCATACTCAAAGGTTTCAATAAATTGCCCATCGGTTAACTGGTACTGGCCACCACCAGCATAACTAAATTGGCCATTTTTTTCTGTGATATAGCTAAAGTGTGTTGCTGTTACTAATTTGATTGAAGTTATCTCTGGGGCTTTAGCGCTAACAAACCCATCTTCTACCGCGTATTTTCCTTGAACAAACTCCCACGTACCTAATAGGGGATTGGCAAATACAGAGTATGGCAATAAAAGTAAGCAAGCGAATATAGTAAATTTCATCATAATCCTTATCGTGTTAACTGTGCCTGAAGAAACCAATTCAGCGTTAATTTACTGACATAGTATTAAAACGCCAACTTTGCTTATAAGGGTAAACATCCGGAAGCTGGCCTTGCTCAATTCCTTGCTGGATCATTTGCCAGTACTTTGCCGTAAATAAATCACTATGGTAATGATTAAAGTGGTTAAACGCACTATTACTGGCACTAAAAAACACTTTAAATTGACTGGGAAATATATCATTTTGGTCAATATCAAAATAGCTGTGTGAGCTTAATTCTTCTAACGCGTTTTGTGTATTTGGCACGTCTCTAAAATTGCAATCGGTGAGAGGGCAAATTTCATCATAATCATAAAATACTATTCGCCCCCAGCGTGTGACGCCGAAGTTTTTCATCAGCATGTCACCAGCAAAAATATTGGCGCTGGCAAGCTCTTTTATCGCTTTACCATAATCAAGCATCACTTGCTGAAGTGATTTACTATTGCATTGATTGATATACAGGTTGAGCGGTGTCATTTTTCGCTCAACGTAAACATGCTTTAGTATTAAGGCTTTGCCGGAAATGACTAAGCTATCGCCAATGTGTTTTTTCATTTGTTTTAGCAGTTCATCACTAAAACGGCTTAAGTCAAATGCAAGGTATCTAAACTCATGAGTATCAACTAATCGCCCTACTCTGTCGGCTTGTTTTACAAAGTTATATTTATCTTTTACTTGTTGTTTAGTTGCTGTTTTTGGAGCACTAAACTTATCTTTTATCACCTTGTAAACATAATTTAGGCCATCAATAGTAAAAACTAGCATCACCATACCCGGAGTCCCTGGCGCTAGATGATACGTGAATTCTTCGGGACTACTTTTAGTCGTATCTACTTTATAACGATAAAACTCGGTTTTTGCATGTTTAATAAAACCAATCGCATTAAATAATTCAAACCGTTGTTTGTGAGGCATTAACACACTGAGGTAGTCAACATAACGGGCAGGTTGGTCGGTATCTACCATAAAATAGGTACGTGCGAAGCCAAATAATAAACTAAGTTGATCAGCCCCCATCATTACAGCATCAATTGTAAGTCCTTCGGGGGTATTTAAAATAGCAATTGCAAAGGGCATGTTATCTCCATTTTTGGCAATACATCGCCCTATGACATAACAGGCCTTATTACGATAAAAATGCGAATTAGCGTATTCAATATAACCGTCATTTAAGTTTATTAATTCGTATACTTGTCGACATTGCTGCTGAGCACCTTGCGTTAACGTTGCTTGTAACTTAGTTAAATCACTACTTAAATCTTTAAAGGGGACTCTAAACACTTGCTCATTTAATAAGGCTTTAATTGCCTGATCAAACCCTTCTTTTAAGGAGATACGACTTACAAGTCCTTCATAGGAACGCGGCTGTCCTCGGTATTTTGCTTTTAATACAAATAAGTGAACTGTGCGAATTTTTTTATCATCCCAAATAGCGCCAAAAGTAGAATTAAAAAATGTATGCGCAATGGGCTGGTTTTCATGCTCTTTTACCATCTCACCATAAATATTTTTTGCCCGCTGCCATGTTTGAGGGCAATCCAATTCATCATAAGCAATCACTCTAACGGCTTCACTTACTTTCTTTACTAAGCGCTCATACACTTGTAAGCGCTCTCGCATTGCTGCTTGCACCTCATGATACTGGCGTTGTTCAAAGCGACTTTGTGCCCCTAAGGTGATATTTAAAAATTGTGCAAACATAGCCTCAAAGCCTGCAAATATCGCTCGGGCTAACTTAGTGGCGACCACGGTTTGTACCGGATTATGTTGAGAGGTTAATGACGTGCTTGGCATGATTTAGGCGCTTCTATTTTTAGCAATTATGCTGATTATTTTTTATTAGAGGTTTACACCTTAGCAAGCACACTTTAATTTAGGTAATTAATACAGCAAATAAATAAAATTGATCATATGAATATAAGAAATGTCGACCTCAATTTACTCGTCTATTTAAATGTATTAATAGATGAAAAAAGCGTATCAAAAGCAGCTAATAAGCTTGCTTTAACTCAACCAGCGATGAGTAATGCGTTAAAACGTTTAAGAGATTTATTTGATGATCCTTTGCTGGTACGAGCTGCGGGCTCTATGACTCCCACAGCCAAAGCACTGTCGCTCAAACCTGAAATTGAAGCGCTGCTTAAAATGGCAGAGGAGATCACTCAACCAAGCGAGCAATTTAACCCAGCAACTGCGCAAGTTACATTTCGTATTATGGCAAACGATTATTTAGAATCGACTCTAATTGCCCCCTTTATTTGCGAGCAACTAGCTAAAAACCCGGGCATTGACTTTGATGTGCTCAGTCCCAGTGATGTAAATTTACAAGATATGGAAAAAGGCACTATCGATTTGGCAATAAATCGTTTTAATGGTCTGCCGCGCTCTTTTCATCAAGCGACTGTATGGCGAGATAATTATTGTTGTTTAACCCACCCAAAAAATGATTTTTTAACGCATCCTAACTTAAATCAATACCTACAAAGCGAACATATATGGGTTAACCGCGCAGGCTGGGGGCCAGAGCCCGCAGTGACCAATAAGTCAGGAAAACAAAAATTAGGCTGGGTAGATGAAGCTTTGTGGCAATTAGAACAAACCCGTAAAATACGCGTATTTACTCGCCATTACATGATTGCCAGCTTACTGTGTCAATCTGAGCAACTCATAGCTACGCTGCCGCGTCGTCAAGCAAAGCTATTAACCAGTCATACTAATTTAGTGATTAGCCCAGTACCATTTCAAGTCGTCCCTATAGAAGTAAAAATGATTTGGAGCCCGTTATTACACCACACACCAGCGCATCAATGGCTTAGACGTGAGTTATTAGCGTTCGCAAATACAGTGGTTGATAGGTAACACATTAAAATATTGATTAAATCAATATCAATTATTGAAAACAACAATTTCATTAATATTACACTTAGCGCTACAGTGAAGTTAAGCCAACAAATTAAGAGTAATAATTATGCAAACATCAGCAAGCTTCACACAACAAGACGGGTTATTCATTGATGCAAATTTACATCACTTCATTGAACAACAATTATGCCCAAATACGCCGCTTGAGACGGGTCACGTTTACCAGTCACTTGCCACATTAGTTGATGAATTCGGCTGTAAATGTCGTAAAAATAAACATCAAGAAAACGATACTCTTGACGTAAACACTTTATTAAGTGCCTATCAACGTAAAAGCCACCCTCATTGCCATGTTGATGCACAAACAACCGAAGCTGTATTAGATGAATACTGCTGTCAAGTACCTGCCGTTATTGTAGTTGCGTTAATGGACACGCTCAGTGGCACTGTATGTGACGAGCCAAGTGCACATGAGCTTTATCACAGAGCAGCAGAGCTAACAGAGCGTCCATGTGTTCATCGTCAAGCAGCCACTAATGCTTCAGCAGCTTAACAATGCAGTCGTTTAAAAGTGCTCGATAACCTTACTAGCAAATTGTTTGCAGCTTAAGGTTGTCGAGTTATGATTTGAATGAGCCAAATCAAAAGTTACCTGCCCACTGGCAAATGTAGTTTCTAAGGCGTTTTCGATTAAACATGCCGCTTCAACCCATCCCATATACTTAAGCATTAACACTGCACTTAATATGCTACTGCTCGGGTTTGCCTTATCTTGACCAGCTATTCGCTCGAACGTGCCATGTGTCGGCTCAAAAAAAGCTACCTCAGTATTTAAATTGGCGGCAGGCATAATCCCTACCCCCCCAACCTGTGCACTGAGCATATCGGCTAAAAAGTCACCATTTTGATTTGTAGTAGCCACCACATCAAATTGCGCAGGATCCATCAAGCATTGCTGCAACATATTATCGGCAATCACTTCTTTAATAATCAAGGGGGGTAAATTGGTTCGTTGTATTTCAAGCCAACGCCCATTTTCATGTTCTTTGGCATTATATTCTTGTTTTGCAAGCGCAAAGCCCCAGCGTTTAAACGCCCCATCGGTAAATTTAAGAACATTACCTTTGTGCACTAACGTAAGTGACTCTCTCTCATTTTTAAGGGAATAATTAATGGCAAAGCGTATTAATCGCTCTGACCCTTCTTTAGATATATTTTTAATCCCTATACCACACTCTTGAGCGAAACGAAGACGGGTTACGCCCATTTCTTCACACAAAAAATCGAGCATTTTTTCACTTTCAACACTCCCCGCCTGCCATTCAATTCCTGAATAAACATCTTCACTACTATCGCGCAACACGGTAATGTTAGTGGTAAAGGGGTTTTTTAATGGCGAGGGTAAAGCACTAAAGCCTTTTATAGTACGCATATTAACAAATAAATCCATTTCATGGCGAAGCGCAACATTAAGAGAGCGAAAGCCACCGCCTAAAGGTGTGGTTAGCGGCCCTTTTATAGCAATTTTGCATTCACGTACCGCATTAATGGTTTCTTGAGGGAACCAGTCGCCATCATAAAGCTTAGCCGCTTGTTCACCATTATACACCTGCATCCAATGTATCTTACGTTCCTTGCCATAACAATGTTCTATGGCAGCATCCACTACTTGACGCATTACTGGCATCACATCTAAGCCAACACCATCACCGTCAATATAGGCAATAATAGGTTGTTCGGGTATATGCCACTGTCCTTGATCATCAATGTGAATATTTTCGCCATTGTCTGGCACCTTAATATGTTGATACTGCATACGTCCTCCTACAAGAGAATATATTTAAGCATGCATAACCCTACTTGTCTTCATAACAAAGCGTATAGCGGTTATTCAACAATAAAATGTAAAGTTTAAGGTGCTTTTTGAACGGTTAAAATAACGTCAATAGCATTGAGTAGAGCCTCAACTTGTTGTATGTCGAAAGCGTCAGGTGAAGACTTTAAGTTTGTTTCAAAATCAACAGCCTGTTTATACAACGCTTTGCATTCAAACATTCCAGCCGTTCCTTTGATCATATGCACGCTGCGTGCAAAACCCGTTATATCACCCTGCTTAAATTGAGACACTAACGTGTCTTTTTGTTTATTTAACCCTTTAATGTATTCCTGCTTGAGTAGTGCAAACTCCTCATCGGGTAGCTTAATGTTCTCGCATATATCAATATCAAGATAACTTGCAATTTTACTACTAAAACAGCTTCTATCTATAGGTTTGGCAATATGATCAGTAAAACCTTGTTTTAAATAGCGATCAATTTCATGCTTCATCGTGTTAGCAGTGAGCGCCACAATGGGTGTTGTTACCCCTGTTGCTTGTATAATCTTAATTGCTTGCTCACCATCCATAATTGGCATTTGAATATCTAATAAAATTAAGTCGAAGCTTTCATCCATCGCTGCTTGCGCTGCATCTCGACCATTTTCAACAGCGACAACGGTTAACCCCATCCGCTCTAAAATTCGCTTAATAAGCTGACGATTTTCTGGATGGTCTTCAGCCACAAGTACTCTACCCACTAAATTTCGCTGACTATTATTTAAAAATAGCTCTTTGGTTTGTGGTTTACGTATATCGTCAAATGCGTTAACCCATTGCGTATGTTCAGTTGTATTTAACTCCATAGTAAAGCAAAACTCGCTACCCCTACCTACCACAGAAAATACAGTAATATCGCCATTTAGTTTATTTGCTAAGCTTTTTGATATATTTAAGCCAAGTCCAGTACCACCGTATTTACGAGAAATTGACGAGTCAGCTTGGTGAAAGGGAGTAAATAGGTCTTTTTGCTCGCTTTCGGTCATACCAATACCGGTGTCTTCAACTTTAATTATTAGTTGCTTTTGATTGCAACTCACCGTCAGCATTATGTAGCCCTGGGTAGTAAATTTAAGTGCATTGGTTGCTAAATTTAATAATATTTGCCTAAGTCGAGTTGGATCTGAGACTATCCAATCTGGTAATGGAAATTGATAATCAACTTTGAATTTTAAGCCTTTATCGCGGATTTGCTTTCCTAGTAATGATTCAATTTCAGCAATAGTGGCAAACAAATCCGTTTCAACTAATTCTATCTCTAAACGGTTAGCCTCAATTTTCGACATATCTAAAATATCGTTAATTAGCCCAAGTACATGACGACTGTTTTGCAAAATCACCCTGATCCCATGATTTCTTTCATGGGGCTGTATATCACCTAAAATTATCCCATCAGCATAACCAATAATGGATGTCATTGGGGTGCGGATCTCATGGCTCATGTTAGCTAAAAATCGACTTTTAGCTTCACTTGCATCACGAAGCTCCTCCGCCAATTGTTGTAACTCTTGGGTGCGCAGCTTAACCTTGTGTTCCAAATTTTTAGTCAATTCAACATTCTGATGATGCAAAATACTGAATTTATTTGCGACAGCAAAAGCAAGTAATACCGCATCGAGCGCTGTGCCAATAAGCCCAAGTAAATAGAGATCCATTTTTATTGGCTCAATAATTCCTAGATTAGTTAAATTGCCAACCATATTAGGAATGGCCATAGCCAAATAGGCGAGAACAAAATAGCGAGCCGGCTTAAAGCCACTGATCCAGCTTCGTATACCAACAACCATACCTAAAGATAAAGTTGCCCCTGTCACTAAAGTGGCCCAAATAAAGCCAAAACCAGGCCAAACCATTGCAAAAGGTGCGCCTGCGGTGGCAACAATGCCTAAGTAGATTGATAATCGAGATAACTTAGGAGACGTGTCTTTTAATTTAAGTAAGCTGTTAAAAAATAAAATATTTGTGATGGGAATTAAAGTAAAACCTAACCAATGAAAATGGGCATTGTAAAAACCAAAAATTTGATCCGGTATATGAAAAAACTGACTCCAAGCCAACACCCAGCATGCTGTGAACATGGCGTAGTACAAATGGGTTTTATCTCTATCCCCCAAGTAAATAAGAAAATTGTATAAACCTAACGCAATACCAACCCCAAAGCACAGCAACATAATCATGTTGTCTGAGGTTTTTCTTACAAAAAAATCGTCATAAGATGAAAGCACTAATTTTGGTGGAGTATAAAAATATTCACTTTGAAATTTTGCAATTAATACGTAAGAACGATTAGGCGCCAGCTTAACTTTATTCCCATAATGAAATGCAAACTCATTTGGGTAAAGCCCCCCAGTGACATACTGCTTTATTGGTTCATCAAAGTTCGATATATCATAAATCCGGGTTTCGATTTTTGAAAGTAACGTGTTATACGGATAGAGCACCAGTTCATCTAAGTCTGTTTTATTTTCAAGTGCTATGACAAACCAAAAACTACCACCAAAAAACGATGTTCTTGATTGTGGTTGTTTATCTTCAAGCCACATTTCTATTTCACTGTGGTTACGGGGAAAAGTACCACTCGTTACCTGAAATACATGACCCTGACCGAGCAAATCAGTATCTTGTTGTTTTAAAGTATAAACAATAGGAGCGAGTGTATCTGCCGGCGCTAAATTGCTAAAGCACAAAAATACACAATATAAAAATAGCTTTAGAACTGCCTTCATTGGCATACTTCGCACCTTAATTTAAAGACTAAAATTAAAACTGATAACTAACATCTAAACCAAAACGCCTGCCTTCACCTTTAAAGTCTTCAAGCATGCCAAGGAAAGAGCTTAAATCAAATTTTAAGTGACTATATTGCGTACCAAAGAGGTTTTTCCCCCAAATAGCAATCGCCCAGTTATCATGTTGATAATGTATGTTTGCATTAAAAATACTATAGCCATCTTGCATCGCATAAGGGTTTTGATTCTGATCAAAATAGTAGTCGGATTGATAATCAACTAATAATTGCGTTGTTAGTGGGTGATTAGCCAGCACGTGCGTGTATTCAATGCCTGCACTGAGGTTCCATTTTGAGGTAAACGGCAAACGATTATCTGTTAATGCGTTACCTAAAGGATCAACATATTCTTCAAACTCTGCATGGGGTATATAACCCATAGCAAACTTAACATTCAAATCATCGGTCAGCCAATACTCAAAATCAGCCTCTAGGCCATATATAATCGAATCAGCCACATTTTCTAACAATTGAATAGGCGGGCTCTGATCAGATACTGAAGGCTGATTCATAAACACCTGTTGGTCATTATAATCATAATAAAATGCAGCCCAATTAAATCGCATCCCCAACTGTGGCCACCAAGACTTTGAGCCAATTTCATGTGAGTTCAATCGTTCTTTTTGATAATCAGCAAGCTGTGCTTGTTCAACCGATGATAAAAACCCACCGTTATAGCCTCCGCTTTTTGCGCCATTAGCAAATCGATAATAGGCATAGGTTGCATCATCCAGCTTAACGTTCACAGCCAACTGACCAGAAATGCCATTATCTGATTGCTCTCCCTGAACACGATAAAATGGCACCTTAACTCCGGTTAAATTGTTAGGGCCTAAAATAATATTAAGCTGGGATGTTGAGTCGTAATCTAAAGACTCATAAGAATAACGAAGCCCAGCGGTAATTAGCCAATCTTGGTTTAATTGATAGTCAAGTTGGGTAAACGCTGCAATGCTCTTTGTTTTTATCCTATTATCATAGAAAAAAGTAGCGGTTAAATCTGTCTCTAAAATGCCTCGATAATCTCGCAAAATATCATTTACATTGTCTTGAATAATAGACTCATCAGCATAATAAATTCCCGTTGTAAGAAAATGCTCTGCGAGCTGAGATTGCAACCGAAACTCTTGCGTTACTAAATCAGTATTTAAACCTAAATTGCCTTCACATAACCGTGCTGGAGAGCCATCACAATTAAAGGCATGATCACGCTTTAACTTGTTATAGCTAGTTAGTGAAATAAGCTCATTGTGTGTATCCAATTGCCAATTAACATGGGCACTACCCCCCTTACCATCGGTTTTATGTGGCGAATTATTATTAACGCTTACTGTATAAAAATCATCACTGCCATCATTAAATCCAAAGTTATCAAAACAGTTGGTTGAACCTGCTTGTGCTGGCGAGCATCGCTCTCCTGTTAATGGGTTTGCAATAACCCCAATACTGCCAACAGGCTGAACTATGCCATCCCAATCGGAAATATGCCCTTTTATCAACAACTGCACAGTGTCAAAGTCAGCTAAAAAGGACACTCGGCCATTTGTTTGCCGCATGCCCGCTGTTGGTGAATCAGCGAAAATATTGTTTGTAGAATAATCATAATTTTGATGGTTTAGCGCAACACGAACGGCTGTGTTGTCTCCAATAGCTGAATTAAACATAGCATCTACACTGGTCGCGTTGTTATTAGCAATACCAGCACTTAAATAACCACTTTGTTCAAACTCAGGGCGTTTAGAGCGGATTAAAATAGCCCCGCCAGTAGAGTTACGACCAAATAAAGTTCCTTGAGGGCCACGCAAAATATCAATTTGCTCGATATCAAATAAGTTTACAATTTGGTTACTGGCAGAGCCCACAGCTATATCATCCACATACATCGCTACCGGCGATGTATTAGCGGTGTTATAATCAACTAGCCCTACGCCACGAATATTAACTGCTGGTGGTGTGCCTTCCGCTGCGTTTTGACTAATTTTTAAATTTGGGGCAAATACAGATAACTCTGTTGAGTCTTTAACCTGTTGCGCTTTGAGATCATCCCCTTTTATTGTGCTTACAGAAATGCCGACTTCTTCAATTTTTTGCGCTCTTTTTTGCGCATAAACCTCAATGATTTCCATGTTCGGTTGGTCATCACTTTTACCCTCTACCACTACTTTCGCCTGCAGTGGCAGTAAAAAGCCTGGTAAGCATACCAACCATATATTTTTATTGAGAAGCTTGCCTTTATTTTTCATTTCACGTGACCTTTGCGCTAAATAAATGTAAACAACATGTTTAACTATATACTAATCAACCGATTAAAGCTGTGCTGGAAGAGTATTTTAATTTTTGATAACTGCAAATGCATTTTCGCCACTAATATGTTGTGGGTAACCCACCATTGCTCTGGCTGTTTGCATACCTGCCATAACAGCCGCTTCAACACAACCGGCATTAACACCCGTTTTAATCCAGTCACCGGTAATAAAAAGGTTTGTAAATTTTGTTTCATCTGTCGCCAGTCGATACATACTTGAACCAGCAACTGACAAAACATAACGCTCACTTGGGTCAACGTTTACTCGCCAGTATTGAGCATTTAATCGTTCATCCCCTGATGACGATATTTCATATAATACAGACCAGTCGAACTCATTATTTTGATATGCAAGCGGCCATAAGGACTGCATGTTTTTTTCTAGTATTGCTTCTAGATTTACCTTTACTTGCGATTTAGCCTGTAGAGGAAATTGATGTTCACTTTTTGGTGGATAGTACTCACAAGGAAAAACACTGCAAAAATAAGCAATGTTTTTAGGAGGGCAATCAGTAGGCCACTGCTCTTTGTCGACTAAATTCATCATTGCCGCCCACGTATCAAATGGTTCGCTAAAGCCACTTAGAATTGGGCCTTCTTTACTCTTTGGAATATATTGCCAGCCTAATTGCTCGTCTGTTTTATTAAGCCATAGTTGAGCAGCTTGGGTTGCCACCGTTTTGACTTGCTTTGCTTGTGCTGCAAATTTTGTATCCCATGCTAGTAACGAAGAGCATACATGCTCAAGTGACGCCACAGATACACCCAACACAATTCTGTCAAAATCTTCTTTGTAGTTTAATTTTTTTATTGGCAGTGGCTGCCCAAAATGGTTTTCGTATTGAGACGGCCAGTCTGACCAAAAAGATTCTAAATTAATATCATGCTGCTTTAATAGTGCGGCTTGTTCACTATTAATTTGCGCATAAAGTGGTTCACTTGGCCAACAAGGTAGTTTTTTAACATTAACCAGTGGTTGATACTCTGCGTCTGCGAGCAAAGAAACTTGTTGCTGAAGTTCAACGGTCTCGACAAAACTCTCTCCTTGCTCACTTAGGCTGGGAGTCAGGTTTTGCAATTGATGAAAATACTCAAACTTAACCCCTCTTTTTTTTAGTAGTTCGTATAAGGGAGCAAAGATGACATCGCCCATCCCCGCTTGCATTTTCCACATGACCCCTCCGCGGTAACACAGCGCGATGCGTAACATAGCCAGTGATGCGACACCAGCCTCAACATTGGGCTTACTTAGGTCACCCGCTGGGTACGCAAACACCAAATCATAAAACCCTCGTATAGGCGCCGAATTAGCACTGTATTGCTCATTTGCCCCATTTCTTATAAGCCATTGCCTAAAATCAAATTTATTTATAACCTCAAACCCTTCTCGATATACTTTGTCTTTTACCAAACCAACTAGCATTGCAATAGCAAGGTCTGCGCAAATATATAATCGTCTAAGCTGCGCATTATTGTCTAACAACTCAATCATTTCGCTATTAAGCCAGCGCTTTAGCTTTCTAACTATATACCAAATAACAAGGCCATCTTTTTTCTCATGTACTTGGGGGTTTAATGTATTGTCGGCGTGGGCAAACTTATTTAATGTATTGATTAATAAGCTTGGAGTAGAAGCAACTTCACTCGAATATTGTTTTATATCATCAGCAAAATCTTGCCAAGCATCTTCGGTATCATCAACCAAATCTGTTATTTGTTGGTGCAAGTGCCGTAATAAAGATTGATCTCGTGTTTTTTTTGTACTTAGCTGTATATTTTTATTAGCTTTTTTTGCTGCTGACTGTAAATCAAATATCCACTTTTTTAGCCAAGCTAGGGTCATTTTAATAAAATCCCATGGCGTTATATCTAAACTTCCATCAGCAGGATTCCCTGCAAGTAATGGGAAATCAATTGGCCATGTTTGCCATTGGTCATCAATATATTCTTCTAAGGCTATAAAGCTATGCGGTTTTAATGCTTGCTGCCATGTAGATAAAGGTGAATCGGCTGGCCGTTGTAATTTAGTGTAAACCGTTTCTATTGTTTTAAAGCTATTTACATAAGCACCAAACCAAACATGTAAGCCATGCTCTTCAATACGCTGCCCGCTAGCCGCATTTCGACCACTTGCTCCTTTACCACCCAAACGCCAGCCTTGTTGGTATACTGTGATAGTTCGATGCTGTTGCCAGTCAGGTTGCTCAGTTAGATACAGTGCAGCAGTCATAGCCGATACACCGCCACCAATTATCACGATTTTTTCTTGGTTCATGGTAAATCCTTCTAAGCAATTTAAATTTTATTTGCGGCTAACTGGTCGAAATCCATTTGCACATAAAAAGGTAAGTGCAGCGCTTGACTACCTAACTTTAGACCAAACATATCGGCAAGTGGAAAACTATCTAATTTATTAAGATGCAAAGTAAACTCAGGTTTCAAAAATTTAAAGCTATGTATTTTTTTAATCATTGAAGGTGAGTGCATTACGCTCTGGTATACCGCTGAATCGCCACTGCCATCAGGAAATTGTTTTAACAAAATTTGATCCATTTGTGGATTAACAAAGCCACTCAATAACTGCTTTAATAATGAAAAATCAATATCTAAATGTTTGCGAGAAAACAAATTTGCTACTTGATCGCCAAAGTCATCAATAATAGAGAAGAAATCGCTATCTTGGTGTTTAGAATTTATAGTAATTGAAAATAGCTCATGCATTTGTAGCTTTGATTCAGGGGAGAAATGTTCAAAGCATTCTAAAGATATTGAAAAATTCGATAGCTCAGATACACAGCTGGGCATGGTGTAGTCACACAAATACTTATTATAGCCCCATGTTTCGCGACCATTAATAAGTGCATAAATGTTGTTAACACAGATAAACGCTGGATACCAATATAAGTAGGTTATATCTTCATCCTCAACCTTAGCGACAGGCAACCAAATGATAATATCTGTTTCTTGCATCCAACCATGCTGATCGAATGGCGGGGTCATCGAGGCTATTTTTTCAATATCTGTAAATGTAATAAGTGCAAACTCGCCAAGTATTTTAAAATAAATATTACCCTCCTCCCCTATGTTTAACGTTGAATCAATATACTTTTGTGCTTTATTAGATTCTATTTCAGCAAAAAACCCATACATATTTGCATTGTGCATACGACAAGGCGGCTTTGCTATTGGATTAGATAAAAAATGTTGATATGGCGCAGATAGTGAGTTCATTTGACCCCCTCAGTTAAAAACTGAGTATAGTCAGATATATCCGGGTCTGTTGACCTTTACGAATTAATATTTATGGCTATATGTGAATTCCACTCAATTCAAAGTATTTTAATAAATTGCTTGCAAAGAGAAATATTGTGTCGTATTATTTCTGCCTGGCTATAAAAAGCCCTAGCGGTTAACCTCTTTACCCTGATCCAGTAAGCCCCGCAAAACGTATATTCAAAAGCTAAGTTATTGTACGGCGAGAACCCCTATTAATACCTTGATGATTTATTTTTAATATCATCGTAAAAGTGTCATAAAGATCGTCAACACTGTAATGAAGCTAAACACAATTAGATTATTTATCATCTGTAATGTGCTTTAAGAAAAAGCCCAGAATAAATAACAAAAATAAAGTGAGTTTTATTATGTCATACAAATATAACGGATCTATGATCCAAATAGCACATCCAGTGCAATCAATTTCGGTTAACAAACATCGTGTAATCTTCAGCGATACACAAGGTTTGAAAAATGCATTGTTTCAAAAAGCAAGTGATGCACGTCAATTTGTAAAATGGCTGAAAGCCAGTTAATTATTATTTATAAGTGTTTAACTTATAAATAAATTAATATGCCAGCTTTATGCTGGCATTTTACTTTTTGGTGTATTACTGACTACACTTAAATCCATGTTTATTTATTTGTTGTAGTGAAAATGCGGTTTTCGTGGATAATACTGTTCGTCTGTGTATTTTTAAGCACAAAGTGTGATGCCAGAACAATAAAATGGATAACGCATGACTTTGCGCCCTATTACATTTTAAGCGGTCCGGATAAATCTCAGGGCCGTGATGAAAGTATAATTTCGCTATTAGAGCAACAACTTCCGCATATTAACTTTGAACGTATCATTATTCCCTCTGGTAAAGTTATTCAGGAACTCGCTAACCTGCAATCAAATGCATGCGCATTATCACTTTATAAAAACAAATATCGAGAAGAACGTGTTTATTTCACGCATCAAAGCTCTACAGCTGGTCTTTCTCCATCTATAGCCATGCATCAAAAGCTGAGCATTGCGCTAGGTATTGAAAGTAGTAAATCAGTGTCGTTAACTAATTTATTAGTAAATAAAAAGCTCACCTTGGGTGTATCGATGAATCGCTCATACGGCAGTGAAATTGATAAAATAATTAATACCACACCTAATACAAATATTGTCATTAGACCTACTCGTGATACCCTCAGTACATTAACCTATATGCTTAACTTAGAGCGAATTGATATTTTATTAGGCTACCCCAGTGAGCATTATTATTTAGCAAAAACGATGGGGTTTAGTGACAATTTAACGCAGCGCATGCTGACTGAGGCACCAAAAATTAGTTACGGTTACATTGGCTGTACTAAAAACGAGCAAGGCGCAGAAGATATCGCCACACTCAATCAGCAACTCAAACTAATTAAGCAAACTGAAGACTATAAACAAGTATTAACTCGGTGGTTACCAAGTCACTTAAAATCAAAATTAGAAGCGCATTTACAATAAAAAAGCTAAGCGTGATAACGCTTAGCTTTAACTATAAAACAGTATTATTGACGAATACCTTCAATAAATAAACCAATATCAACGTGCGTTGAAGCTGGGCCTAAATCGTAATCAATACCGTAATCGGCTAGTTTTAAGCTGGTTTCACCTTCAAAACCAACACGGTAACCACCCCATGGATCTTTACCTTCACCAATCTTATCAATTTCAAAACTAATTGTTTTAGTAATACCATGAAGGGTAAACTCACCGGTTACTGTGGCTTCTTCACCGTCTTGATCAAACTTAATTTCTGTACTTTTAAAGCTAGCCTGTGGGTATTTGCTTACGTTTAAAAAGTCACCACCGCGTAAGTGTTTATCGCGTTCAGCATGGTTTGAATCTAGGCTTGCTGTGTCGATATTTACACTAATTTGAGATGCGTTTGGATTTTTAGGGTCGTAGTTAAACTGCCCATCAAAGGTGTTAAAACGCCCGTGCAACCAGCTGTAACCTAAATGTTTAATTTTAAAATTAACAAAGGCATGTGCTCCCTTGGTATCAATAACATAGTCTGCAGCAGTAGCATGGGTAGCTGTCATAAACATCGCTGCTGATAACGCTGAAGTTAATAGTAACTTTTTCATTTTAAGCTTCCTTTTGTAATTTGATCATTCTAATTAATGTTTTATCTTTATCTATAAAGTGGTGCTTTAACGCACCTAAAATATGTAGCACCACAAATCCGATCAGTAAGCATGCGCTGTAATAATGGATCTGCCCTGCTATATCTGCCTGAGAATCAAAGGTAAAGTCGATGGCTTTAACATAAAACAAGCCAAACACTTCGATTGGTCGCCCATCAGCAGTAGAGATTAGATACCCAGACACCATAATAATCACTAAAAACAGATACATTAAAATATGTGCGGTTTGGGCCAACTGGTTTAATTGAGTGTTGGTCCCAATAGGGCTAGGTTTTACATTAAATCGACGCCATAACAGTCTAAAAACAAATACAGCCGCTAAACTCAGCCCTATGCTTTTATGCAAATCTAATGAGCCTTTATACCAGCTATCATAGTAAGTTAGCTCAACCATGTATAAGCCTAAACCAAACAAACCAAAGACAGTCAACGCCATTAACCAGTGTAAAAATATAGCCATCAGGCCATAACCGGTTTTTGAGTTTTTAAACATTGCTTATCGCCAATTTCTAATCTAGTAATAACACTACGATATAATGGATAAGTGGCGATTAAAATAGCATATGCAAACACTTATCGTGCGTATACGCACAGTAAAGTCTATTAATTTAGTATAATTGCAAAAAACTTTATGGGAGGTTAACTTTCGGCAGGCTGATTAAGAGATACATATATTTGGCTATCAGACTCAACTTGTAAGCAAGCAATTAAGCCCTCTTTGATTAGTTCTAGCATGGCAATAAAACTAACAACAACTCCACTGCGGCCCTCTTCAAAGGTAAACAGTTGGGTAAACGCAACAGGTGCTTTTGCTTGGGATAGTGTGTGTAAAATTAAACTCATACGTTCACGAGTTGACAGGGTTTCCGCACTAATTAAATGATGCTCAAATGTTTTAGCACGCGCCATTACGTCGCTTAGCGCTAACAATAGATCTTTGATTGCCAGTTCAGGTAAGGGTTGGTTTTTTTCTTCTAACTCTGGGAAAGTTGCATTGGCGATAAATATATCGCGACCAACGCGGGGCAAAGAATCGATATTTTCGGCCGCTTTTTTAAATTGTTCGTACTCTTGTAGACGTTTTATAAGTTCGGCGCGGGGATCTTCCTCTTCCTCTAATTCCTCATGCACTGGCAGTAATAGCCGCGACTTAATCTGCGCCAGCAATGCTGCCATTACGAGATATTCGCCGGCGAGTTCTAACTGAAACTCACTCATCATTTCTACATATTTTACATACTGTTCAGTAATGCTAAATATAGATAATTCGAGAACATCTAACTTGTGCTTTTTAATTAAATAAAGCAACAGATCTAACGGGCCTTCAAAGGTTTCTAAAATAACTTCAAGCGCATCAGGTGGAATATATAAATCTTCAGGCTTTTCAACAACGGCTTTCCCATGCAAAAATGCCAGTGGCAGCTTTTGCTGCACTGGCATATCTGTAGGTATTAACGAAACCGTGTCTGGCTTTTTCATTGCTATTCAAATGGAGCCGTATCGCCGCAGCCTACACGTAAAATTTGAATATCGTCCTCTGATAAATCAATTACCGTGGTTGCTTGCTCTGTGAGGTATCCGCCATGAATAATTAAATCGACATGCTTATCTAGACGATCCAAAATGTCATCGGGGTCCGCTTGCGTGTATTCATCACCCGGTAAAATAAGTGAGCATGACATTAATGGCTCACCCAATTCCGCAAGTAACGCACAAGCAATTGGGTGTTCAATAACACGAATGCCTATGGTTTTTTTCTTATCGTTTAATAAGCGTTTAGGTACTTCTTTTGTGCCTTTAAAAATAAACGTATAAGGCCCTGGGGTATTATTTTTGATCAGCCTGAACATTTGGTTATCTAAGCGAGCATAAGTAGAAAGCTCAGATAAATCGCGGCACACTAAAGTAAAATTATGGTGTTTTTCAATACCACGAATACGCTCTATGCGCTCTTTTGCTTGTTTGTTACCTAAATTACAGCCAATCGCATATCCCGAATCTGTTGGGTACACAACTACGCCGCCCTGTTTAATAATATCAACAGCTTGAGAAATTAGTCTAGGCTGTGGGTTATCCGGATGTATATGAAATAATTGACTCATAATGCAACTCCTTCGTGCTTTTCCCATGTTTGCCAAACCCCTTGGCAATCTTTAGGTAAGTATAAATTTTTTCCAAGTTCTAAATAACTAGTCGGAAAATGAAAATCAGAGCCTTGAGAGCAAAGCAGGTCGTATTCTTGACTCAACAAGCCTAAAAACTGACGCTCACTCGGGGCCTGTTGCGGTTGGGCAACTTCCATTGCATCACCGCCCACTGATTTAAACTCTACGAGTAGTTTACGCAACCACTTATTCGACATTTTGTAGCTACTTGGGTGCGCCAAAACAGCCACCCCACCGGCGGAATGAATCGCTGAAATTGCCGTTTGCATATCACACCAGTTACTCGGTACGTAACCGGTTTTTCCTCGCCCTAAGTACTTTTTAAATACCCCAGGAAAGTTTTTAGCCACACCTCGCTCAATTAAAGCTCTGGCAAAGTGAGCACGAGTAATTTGCGCATTTTCAGCCAGATCGCGGGCTTGTTGATAAATACCCTCAAAGCCATTTTTAGTTAATCGATGGCCTATTTCAATTGCACGGGTTTCGCGCTTTTGCTGTTGCTCGCTAAGTAATGTATTCAAAGTGCGATCATTGGTATCAATGTTAAGCCCAACAATATGTATTTCAAAACTCTCCCATTTGGTTGATATTTCAACCCCATTAATCAGTTTAAGCGGCAAGTTTTCACGTTTGATAAAAGCCTGCGCAGGCTCAATTGCGGCCACAGTATCGTGATCGGTAATGGCAAATACATCAATGTTTTTATCGACTGCTCGCGCTAATAGTTCCTCAACGGTTAAATGTCCGTCTGAGTGTGTTGTATGGCTATGTAAGTCGTATTTTATCAAATGAAAACTACTTTAATTAATGGTTTAAGGGTGTTTCACACAGTATAACAAGTTTTTTAACGAAATTGTTTTAAATAAACACTTGACACAAAAGCAGTTGATACGTTTTACTGTAGCCACTTTTAGACATTAAAGAATAAATAACAATGAAAAATACAATTCAAAACATCATCTGGTGGTGGCACTCTTAAAACAAAGGGTGATGAATTGTCGTGTCTAAACAAAAAATTCTAACCCGCTACCATGCGGGTTTTTTTATCACTAAATTTTGCAATACAAGATTAACAGGAATTAAAAACATGAATAACGTAAACACTCTTACACATCATTGGTGGTGGCGCCTGGCATAGCGGGACGGTAATGGTCTATCTATAATTTAGACATCGTTATTCAAACCCCGCACTGCTTAGCATTGCGGGGTTTTATTTTTTTAGGGGATGAGGTTTGATTTTTAGTCATATAACAACAACACCAGGTGAAGTGACCAGCATAACGCAAGTACGAGACTACATAAGTAGCCCACTTGCCTTGTATGCGGCACTTGATAAACCTAACTCACTATTGCTTGAATCTGCAGAAATAGATTCAAAAGATAGCGTAAAAAGCTTAATACTAGTTGATTGTGCATTGCGTATTGTTTGCCAAGGCAACCAAGTGAGCATCAGTGCACAATCAAACAACGGCCAACAACTACTTAACTATTTGCAGGCTAATGTACAAAACTGTGCTTCACAGTTAACCGATACCACACTCACACTTGAGTATCACCCAGCAGATGACACCATTGACCAAGCTAGCAAACTGATTGCAGATAACGCTTTTAGTGCACTACGCACTTGTTTAAATAGTATTAGAAGCACCACTGACAATCCGTTCTCAGTGTTTTTAGGCGGCGTATTTGCCTACGACATGGTGGCTAACTTTGAACAACTATCCGATGTGCCTGACGGTGAAAACACCTGCCCAGACTACGTATTTTATTTAGCCGAAACATTGGTTGTTATTGATCACCAAAAACAAACAACCGAATTAATTGGTAATGTGTTTAATGGCCCTGATGTTCACGCTAATTGTTTTGAAGTGGGCAAACAATTAGAGCGCCTTAATACATTGTGCGACCACGCCGCAGACTTTAGTGCCCCAAGCCAAACAGGTGACTGCCCTGTAAATGTTGATATTAGTGATGAGCAATATTGCCAACAAGTGATAAAACTTAAGCAACACATAGTTGATGGCGATATTTTTCAAGTGGTGCCCTCTCGTACTTTCTCATTGCCGTGCCCTGACTCATTACATGCTTATAGCCAGCTTAAAAAGCAAAACCCAAGCCCCTACATGTTTTACATGCGTGATGAAGATTTCTCATTATTTGGCGCTTCTCCAGAGTCTGCGCTTAAGTATGAGGTTAAGTCTCAACAAGTTGAGGTTTATCCGATTGCAGGTACTCGTCCACGGGGTAAGTTTGCAAATGGACAAATTAATCCCGATTTAGATAGCCGTATTGAACTTGAGCTCAGAAACGATCAAAAAGAACGTGCCGAGCACTTAATGCTAGTTGATTTAGCACGTAACGACGTTGCTCGTATTAGCGTGCCTGGTACACGCCATGCCAAAGAGCTATTAAAAGTAGACCGCTATTCACAAGTAATGCACTTAGTATCACGTGTAGTAGGAAAATTAAAACCAGAATTAGATGCTCTGCATGCTTATCAAGCCTGTATGAACATGGGTACCTTAGTGGGTGCCCCCAAAGTACGTGCGGCAGAATTAGTACGCAAAACTGAAGGCAAACGTCGCGGTAGCTATGGTGGCGCAGTTGGCTATTTAACCGGTGACGGTGCCATGGACAGCTGTATTGTTATTCGTGCCGCCTTTGTTAAAAATAATATTGCGTATGTGCAAGCCGGTGCTGGGGTTGTATTTGATTCAGATCCAATGTCAGAGGCAAACGAAACGCGCGCTAAAGCCCAAGCGGTGATCACCGCGATTAAATCGACGTATAAGGCAGTATAAAATGAGTGAAGCACACCCTATTAAAATTTACTTTTTAGATAACTTTGACTCATTTAGCTACAACCTTGTTGATGAGCTAACAATGCTAGGTGCTGAGTTAGTAGTTTACCGAAACAACATTAGCGCAGAGATCATATTCGAAAAAATGCAGGCAGAGCTTGGACAAGTACTGCTGGTATTATCACCAGGCCCTGGTGCGCCTAGCGATGCAGGCTGCCTTATGGAGCTAATTAACCTGTGTAAGAGCCAATTTCCAATGCTAGGTATTTGTTTAGGCCAACAAGCGCTAACACAAAGCTATGGCGGAGTAATCGGTCACGCTGGTGAAACCGTACATGGTAAGTCATCAATTATTGAGTTAGACGATCACCCGGTGTTTAACGGGATGGGTAGCACTATACCAGTGGCGCGTTATCACTCTTTAATGGCAACAAAAGTACCTGATAACTTAGCCGTTATTGCCAAATACCAAGATATACCAATGGCTATTTATCATCATCAAGACAATGCACTGGGCTATCAATTCCACCCAGAGTCAATTTTAACGCCCAATGGCGCAATGCTACTGCAGCAAAGCGTTGCTTATTTAACACATGCCAAATAAAAGGAACATTATGACTAATCAATTACACAGCCCGCTTAATGTTCAACACGCCATTGAGCACATTATCACAAAGCAGTCACTTAGTTACGTGCAAGCAAAATCGCTATTTGATCAAATTATGCAAGGCAATATGAGCGACATTGAACTCTCTGCGTTACTTATTGGTCTTAAAATGAAAGGTGAAGTAAGCGATGAGATTGCCGGTGCTGCCGCTTCAATGCGTGAAAATGCAGTTGCATTTACCACTAATAAAACGCTACTTGCTGATAGCTGTGGCACCGGTGGCGATGGTTCAAACACTATAAATATTAGTACCACCGCCGCGATTGTGGCGGCCGCGGCAGGTATTAATATGGTAAAACATGGCAATCGAAGCGTGTCGAGTAATTCTGGGTCTGCTGACTTGCTCAAAGCACTGGGGATCAATATCGATATGACCCCAGAGGTCGCTGCTCGTTGTTTAGAGAGCACAAATTTTACCTTTTTATTTGCACCGCACTATCACAGTGGGGTGCGCCATGCGATGAACGTGCGTACCAGTTTAAAAACCCGAACCATTTTTAATATTCTTGGGCCACTGGCTAATCCAGCAGCTCCTGAGGTGCAATTACTCGGCGTGTACGATGAGTCTTTATGTCTGCCAATGGCACAAACGCTTAATACTCTAGGCACTAAACGCGCTATGATAGTGCACGGCTCTGGTACTGACGAAATTGCCTTACATGGTCCAACACAGGTTGTAGAGCTTAATAATGGTAAAATTACTCAGTACACACTCAGTCCAAGTGATTTTGACCTTGCAAACTATTCACTTGAACAATTAGCCGGTGAAGGCCCACAATACAATGCAAACGCCAGCCTTGCTATTTTACAAGGTAAAGGCACTGAGGCACACAACGCCGCAATTGTTGTTAATGTGGCCGCATTGCTGTACTTAACCGGCCAAGCAGAGTCGTTAAAACAAGGTGCACAAATAACACACTCTTTATTACGTTCAGGCAAGGCCATGGACACATTAAATGCAATTATTGAGGTAAGTCATGGCTAATGTATTAGACAAAATTATTGCTGATAAAAAAATAGAACTAATCGAGCGTAAGGCTGCACGCCCACTAGATAGCTTTAAGCACCAAGCCAAACCGACTGAGCGTAGTTTTTACAAAGCACTGGCAGCATCTGGTACACAGTTTATTTTAGAATGCAAAAAAGCGTCGCCCTCTAAGGGGTTGATTCGTCAGCCATTTGATTTAACAGAAATCACTCAAGCGTATAAGCAGTATGCCACTTGTATGAGTGTGTTAACTGATGAAAAGTACTTTCAAGGCAGCTTTGATTACCTTGAATTTGTACGTAGCCAAGTTGAACAGCCGCTTATTTGTAAAGACTTTTTTATTGATGAGTACCAAGTTTATATGGCACGTATTTATGGCGGCGACGCTATTTTACTTATGCTATCTGTGCTTGACGATCAGCAATATAAAACACTGCATGAAGTGGCCGACTCATTAAATATGTCAGTATTAACTGAGGTAAGTAACGAAGCAGAAGTGCACCGTGCGCTGGCACTAAATGCACAAATAATTGGAATTAATAATCGAGATTTGCGTGATTTAAGCACCGACTTAGCCACCACAGAACGACTACGTAAACTTATTCCTGAAAATAAAGTGGTTATTTCTGAGTCAGGTATTTACACCCATCAAGATGTAAAACGCTTAGCCCCTTTATGTAATGGCTTTTTAATTGGCAGCTCATTAATGGCTGAAGCTGATCTAATACAAGCATGTCGTCGCGTTATATTAGGCGAAAACAAAGTGTGCGGCTTAACCCGCAATCAAGATGCTATTGCAGCCTATAGCAATGGCGCTGTGTATGGCGGGTTGATTTTTTACCCTAAATCACCCCGCTTTGTTGATTTAGATTGCGCTAAAGAAATCAGTCAAAGTGCGCCTTTAAAATTTGTTGGCGTATTTGTTAATGCTGCTATACCTGATGTGGCTGAACACGCTAAACAACTTAAATTATCAGCCGTTCAATTACATGGCCAAGAAGATGAACAATACATTGCGTCATTACGTAGTGAATTACCACGTAATTGCCAAATTTGGAAAGCACAGGCAATAAAAGATGCTTTACCACAACCTGTTGCAGGCGCAGATCGCCATTTATACGACACCCACAGTGATTCACAGGCTGGCGGCACAGGCAAAACATTCGATTGGTCGGTACTGCGTGATGCCACGACCCCCTTTATGCTTGCTGGCGGCTTAAACCCAGACAATATTAGCGATGCCCTCTATCACGGAGCTTTAGGACTTGATTTAAATTCAGGTGTAGAGCAGTCTCCTGGTAAAAAGTGCGCAAAAAAATTAAATCATGCTTTTTCAAGCATCAGAAACTATTGAGGTTAAAATGCAAAATCCAGCTTATTTTGGCGAGTTTGGCGGAATGTTTGTTCCCGAGTTACTCGTACCTGCGCTAAAGCAGTTAGAAAGCGAATTTAACAAAGCGCAAAAAGATCCTAAGTTTCAAGCTGAATTTACTCAGCTTTTAAACGAGTATGCAGGTCGCCCTACGCCGCTTACGTTAACTCGCAACTTAGTTAAAAACCCTAAAGTTAAACTTTACTTAAAGCGTGAAGATTTACTCCACGGTGGTGCACACAAAACTAATCAGGTGTTGGGTCAAGCATTACTGACTAAACGCATGGGAAAAAAAGAAGTTATAGCAGAGACCGGTGCTGGCCAACACGGTGTAGCCACCGCACTTGCGTGTGCATTACTTGGCTTAAAATGTCGTATTTACATGGGTGCAAAAGACGTTGAACGCCAACAGCCTAATGTATTTAGAATGAAACTTATGGGCGCTGAAGTTATTCCGGTTACAGCAGGTTCGGGCACATTAAAAGATGCGGTTAACGAAGCTCTGCGTGATTGGTCAGCAAACTATCAAGAGGCGCATTACTTGCTAGGTACAGCCGCGGGCCCTCATCCTTTTCCAACAATTGTACGTGAGTATCAAAAAATTATTGGCGAGGAAGCTAAACAGCAAATTCTTAAAGCGGAAGGTCGACTACCAGATGCGGTTTTAGCTTGTGTAGGTGGTGGCTCCAATGCCATTGGTATGTTTACTGATTTTATTGACGAGCCGGGTGTTAAATTAATTGGTGTAGAACCAGCAGGTAAAGGCCTTGATACCCACGAGCACGGCGCAACAATCTGCAAAGGCACTAAAGGTATTTTACACGGCACTTATACCTACATTATGCAAAATGACGATGGCCAAATTGAAGAGTCTTACTCTGTATCTGCGGGCCTAGATTACCCTGCTGTAGGGCCACAGCATGCATTTTTACACGAAACTGGTCGAGCTCAATATGTAGGCATTAGCGATACCGAAGCTCTTGATGCGTTTCAAGCACTGGCAAAACACGAAGGTATTATTCCGGCACTAGAATCAAGTCATGCCATTGCATATGCACTTAAATATGCGGAAGAGTTGCAAGAAGAAAGCATTTTAGTGGTTAATTTAAGTGGCCGTGGCGATAAAGATTTAGCCCACGTACACAAGGTATTATCAGAGGAAGGTCAATTATGAGCCAAGTAAAAACTGACCGTTACGGACAAATGTTTGCTGCACTAAAAGAGCAAAACCAAGGCGCGTTTGTACCATTTGTTACTATTGGCGATCCGGGGAAATCGCAAAGCATTGAAATTATTAAAAGCCTAATTGATGGCGGCGCAGATGGACTAGAGCTAGGTATTCCGTTTTCAGATCCGATTGCCGACGGCCCTGTTATTCAAAAGGCCAATATTCGTGCTTTAGATGAGCACATTAATACACAAGATTGTTTTGATATTATTAAAGAAATACGCCAGTACAATGCCGACATCCCAATTGGTTTATTACTGTATTCAAACTTAATCTTTAAACGTGGCTTAGAAAAGTTTTACACTGATGCAAAAGCAGTAGGCGTTGACTCTATTTTAGTGGCTGATGTGCCATTACACGAGTCTAAAATGTTTAGAAAAGCCGCCATGGCAAACGGTATTGACCCGATATTTATCGCTACGCCGAACGCCAGTGACGATACGTTGCGTGAGTGCGCATCGTACGGTCGCGGTTACACTTACTTACTGTCTCGTGCAGGGGTAACAGGCACCGATACTAAAGCACAAATGCCTGCAACACACGTGGTTTCGCGCTTACAAGAGTACCACAGTGCGCCTGCGTTATTAGGCTTTGGTATTTCAACACCTGATGATGTAAAAGCCGCGCTTAAAGCCGGTGCTGCGGGTGCTATTTCAGGTTCTGCAGTAGTAAAAATCATTGAAGCAAACCTAAATGACTTAAATGCAATGACCACACAATTAAAAACATTTGTAACCGAGATGAAAGCCGCAACAGCGCTTTAATCAACGGCGTTTTTAATCACTAAAAAAGGGCATGTAACATGCCCTTTTTTATTTAAACTGCAAACTTAATGGGCTTGATGCTTACCCTCAAGAATCTCTTCAATAAACTTAGCATTAAACGCGTCTAAATCTGCAGGGCTGCGACTAGTCACTAAGCCTTGATCAACACAAACCTCTTGGTCGACCCAGTTAGCACCGGCATTAATTAAATCACTTTTAATACTGGGATATGAAGTAACCTTTTTGTCTCTGAGCTTGTTAATCTCCGCGAGTAACCACGGCGCATGGCAAATAGCGGCAACGGGTTTGTTTTTCTTTGCTCCAAAAAAACCATCTACAAATGCCTTAGCATCCGAGTCTTGGCGTAAGCTATCGGGATTAAACAAGCCACCAGGCAGTAAAAGCGCATCGTAATCACCGGCATTTGCATTGGCTGCTAATTTATCAACAGCAACTTTTTCACCCCACTTGTCTTCATCCCATGCGGTGATCTGCCCTTCTTTAATAGAAACAACATCTATATCGGCGCCCGCCTCAAGTAATGCAGCCTGTGGCGAGAGTAACTCGCTTTGCTCAAATCCATCGGTGGCTAAAATGGCAATTTTTTTACCTTTTAAACGATTACTGTTATGTAAGTTACTCATTAAATACTCCTTATTTCATTCAATACATAACAGTATTTGCATATCACATACCAAACATAACACGCTGAATATAATAAGATTTTATAAAAGGTAATAAACAAGTAATGTAAATTATTTACACTGATTGCAGATACTACAGGCAAAAGTAATAAAGCAAAGAGCCTGTAAGCTAAATAGTGGCTTTTGGGGAAGAAGCGAACTTAACAGGCACTAAAGTTTTAAATTAAAGGCGCTCTTTTAACGCTTTTGCTGGTTTAAATACGGCTTTATTAGCCCCTTGTATTTCAATCGCTTCACCAGTTTGTGGATTACGACCAGTACGCGCTGGGTAGTAACTAAGTGCAAAAGTACCAAAGCCTGAAATTTGTACCTGATCGCCTTCAGACAGCGACTTTGTAATCACTTTTTGTAAGCTGGTTAACGCAGCTTGTGCGTCTTTTTTTGTTAATTCACTCGCATCCGCAATAGCTGAAACCAATTCTGCTTTATTCATTTTTTGCTCCTAAATACACGCCTAGGCTTAAAACTATTAACGTGGCAATACAATGATGTAAAAATAAAAGCAGGCAGGCTAAGGGTTGCAAGGGGGTAAGTCAACCTTAACCGGAAGCCAAGTGCCTTAGTAAGACTCATTGGGTTTAAATATAATCAGCTTGACTGTTTTATAGTCATAAATATGACTTAATCGTTTGCTAAGGTGAAATAAAAATCACCGTGAGCAAACGTGAACGCTAATCAATACCGCTGGTTTGAATTTACTTTTATTTTTATCATTCTGCCTTTAATTGGCTTTAATGTTCGCCAATATTTATCTAATTGGCTTATTCCAGCACTGATCATCCTCATGAGTGTGTGCTGTATGTTGTTATTAAACGACAGCCACTTTAAACGTTTTAGATTAACTAGCTTGGGGCAGTTTTCTGCTGTGAAGCGCCGCATGTTTAGCTTTTTCTTTATTGGCGCATTATTTTCGGGGGTATTTTACAACTTACTTTACCAAGGACACTGGTTTACTTTACCTCGTGAAAATCTCACCGACTGGCTAATGCTATTACTGCTCTACCCTTTATTGTCGGTGATCCCGCAAGAATTAATATTTAGAACCTACTTTTTTCATCGTTATAAGCGCATTATGCCCAGTAAATGGCTACGCATTATTGTCAGTGCGAGTGTATTTGCACTGGCACATATTGTTTACGCTAATTGGGTTGCAGTAAGTTTAGCATTTATAGGCGGATTACTATTTGCATATACCTACGCACAAAGCCGCTCAACCTTTGCCTGTGTTCTTGAGCACAGCTTATGGGGAATATGGATGTTTACCCTAGGGATGGGTGACTATTTAGACTCTGGTGCACTGAATTAACAAACAGCAATAAAAAAGCCGCGACAGGCGCGGCTTATTTAGATTTAGTTTAAATTAAAAACCAAAAATACTGATATCAAAAAACTTCGTTGCAACGGTATTTACAAAAATGATTAATAATATCGCTGGAATAAAGGTTTGCAGTGAAAAGTTAACGTACTTTTCCATAAAGCTATTAGCATAATTAGGAGAGCCTTGTCTTAGCTCTTCGCTTAAGCGAACTTTTTTCCATTTATACATTACAAACAAACACACCATTAAACCATTTAAAGGCAATATTGTGTCGTAAAATACGTCATAAACAACATCAAAAAAGCTCTTATTACCACTACCGTAGCTAGTAAAAGTAGTTAGGCTGTCAATCATACCAAACGACATAATACACAAAATAGTTAATATACCGGTTGATAAAGTGAGTATGCCCAGCGCTTTTTTACGGCTAATGCCTTTACGATCGCTTAGTGTTGCTGTTGGTACTTCAACAATAGATACCAGTGATGTGATAGCAGCAAAAAATACCAATAAGAAGAAAATAAATGCCACGGCTGATGCGCCAAAGTAACCAATATCATTTTGTAGCGCTAATAAAATTTTTGGAAGGTAGACAAAAATCATTGAAACTGACGAGTCAGATAACTTAGCCGGATCGGTATTTGGATCAAAGCTAAAAATAGCCGGTAACACCATTAAGCCTGCTACAAACGCAACCAGTGAGTCGGTAATAGCGACCATTTTAGCACTGCCTACGATGTCATCTTTTTTCGAGATATAAGATGCATAGGTAATTAAAATACCCATACCTAACGACAATGAGAAAAACGCTTGGCTCAATGCGCCATTCAGCACGCTGGCATTCATTTTACTAAAATCAGGAATAATATAGTACTTAACACCGGCCATGGCGTTATCAAGAGTGAGTACGTAACCCACCAATATAATAAGCATTACAAATAAAGCTGGCATTAAAAATTTAGCTGCTTTTTCTATGCCGTCTTTTACGCCACCGACCAAAATTAGGTTAACAATAACTACTACCAGCGCCATATAACCAAACACGGTATAGCTATTTATAAACTCACCAAAGTGTCCAGGGTTTGCCAGCATATCTAAATTACCCAGCGCGGTTTGGCTCAAGTAACCAAAAATCCACACCGTGATCACCATATAAAAAACAGCAATCATAAACGGCGTTAATACCGCTAAAAAGCCAGCAAATTTCCATTTTTTGTCGTTATTAGCTAATTTTTTGTATGCACCCAGCGGGTCTTTTTGTGCATGACGACCCATGGCCATTTCAGCCATCATTACGGGTAAACAAATGAATGCGACAAACAAAGCATAGACGAGCAAAAATGCACCACCGCCATTCTTAGTCGCAGAAACTGGAAAGCCTACTAAGTTACCAATACCCACAGCAGAGCCTGCCGCTGCCAATATAAATCCTAAGCGGGAGCTAAAGTGCTCTCTATTTTCACTCATGTAATAACCTTGTTATTATTTATCTTATCCAAGGGACTCTACCAGTGTTACGCAACGCTTTTCAAGCAATTACCGTGTAAAAAAACATTCTTGCTGTAAACATCGCCATAAACACTTTTAATTCACCATTTATCAACGCTATGCTAGTATGCAGTTAATTAAATTTAACAAGTTTTGAGAGTATTTATATGTTGTATATGATTTATTCAACAGACGTCCAAAATAGTTTAGAGCACCGTAAAGCGGCTCGCCCAGCTCATTTAGCGCGCTTACAAACGCTAGAAGACGAAGGCAGACTATTAACCGCAGGTCCACTTCCAGCCATTGATAGTGAAGACCCTCAAGATGCTGGCTTTACGGGTTCTTTAGTGATTGCTCAATTTAATTCTTTAGAAGACGCCAGAGAATGGGCGGCAGATGATCCTTATGTTGCCGGTGGCGTATATGAAAACTCTATTGTTAAACCATTTAAAAAAGTGTTCCCTGCTTAATTAAACTATGACCACCCTGTTTAACTGCAACCAGCAATTCAGGGTTTGTTCACTCATTTTTAATTAAACTTTGCTTAATAAAAACTTAAATACACCGCAAGGTATTAAGGTATTAAAGTTTTAGTGGCTTAGTTTTTAAGCTAAGCAGGTCTGTTCTAGGAGTTCCGTAATGCGTGTATTATTAATACTCAATTTAATCGCGGTAGTGTGTTTGGCTAATTTTGCCCACGCAAACAATACCAAAAGCAAAACCGATAAAGTTGAGGTAAGCAAAAAAAAAGCAGTAATACTTGCAAAACAAACTACAGACGGTACAACGTTAAAGATTTCTGAAGAAACACTTTTTTTTACTGTACGAATTTTAAAAGCTGACGGCCACGTCGTCGATTTGAAAATAAACAAAAAAACTGGCGAAGTGAAAAAGGATTAACCAATGCGAATTTTAGTAATAGAAGATGATTTACATTTGGCAGACAATCTGCGCAATGCATTAGAAAAAGAGCGTTACAGTGTTGATTTATGTCACGACGGTGAAGCTGGCCTTTTTCACATCACTGAATACCCTTTAGATATGGCTGTAGTTGATTTAGGCTTACCTAAAATAGACGGTATTGAGCTAATAAATAAAGCGCGCGCCCAAGGGGTGACTATTCCTATTTTGATTTTAACCGCGCGCGATCGCTGGCAAGACAAAGTAGAAGGCTTAGATGCCGGTGCTGACGACTACCTAACTAAACCATTTCATGTTGAAGAACTGATTGCTCGTTGTAATGCGCTTATTCGTCGTAGTGCAGGTAAAGCAAATCCAGAAATGACAGCCGGCCCTATTAAAATTCATACGCGTTCACAACAAGTATGGGTAAACGACAAAGAACTGAGCTTAACTGCGTATGAGTACAAAGTACTCGAATACTTAATGGTTAACCCACAAAAAGTAATTTCAAAGTCTGAGCTTACAGAGCATATTTACGACCAAGACTTTGACCTTGATTCGAATGTAATTGAAGTGTTTGTACTACGTTTACGTAAAAAACTCGACCCAGATGGCGTGCTTAACCCAGTAGAAACACTGCGTGGGCGTGGTTACAGGCTTAAAAGCCAGTGGTAGGACCGCAAGTTTCGTTAAAAATAAGGCAAGGATTTATCCTTGTCTTTGTTTTGTTAGTCGCCCTACCCATTTTGTTTTACTCCATAGGTAAAGCGTATTATGCGTCACTTGTTGATGCCACCGAAAAAAACCTCGAAGCACACCTGTATTCACTTATTTCCGAAGTTGATTTTACCGAGCGCGGCATTATTATGCCCAGCTCTATATTAACCCCTGAACTCAACAATCTAAACTCAGACACCTACGCCATGATATACCGTGACGACGTGCCTATTTGGCATTCTGAGTCGGCGGTTAACGTTAACTTTGTTCCCCAATATATAGAGCCCAAAGCAGGCGCTGCCGACTTTAGACGTGTGGTGTATAACAACACTGCTTATTGGCAATTAAGTTTAACGGTAATACTTAATAATATTGACCAATCAGAGCAAGCACGCTTTATTTTATTAAAACGCAACGATGCCCTACTGCGCTTAATGGATGGCTTTAAACAGACCCTAGTTGATTGGATGTTTATAATGGGAATTGCCATTGCAGGGTTGATGGCCATTGGTTTTATTTGGAGTGCAAGGCCACTACAGCGTTTAGATAAAGAAATAAAAGCCATTGAATCAGGCGATATTCAAGAAATTAAAGGCTTATACCCCGTTGAACTGCAAACGATTAAAGCCGACCTAAATTTACTGTTAGAGTCGCAGCAACGTCAAAAAGAACGATACCGCGCCTCTCTTAGCGATTTAGCCCATGCACTTAAAACGCCGTTAGCTGTTTTAAAATCAAGCCCACTCGCTAACGATGCAGATGCACAAGAACAACTCGACAGAATTAATGTGATGATCGAGCACCAATTAAAACGTGCCGCCACGGGGGCTTCCGATACATGGAAAAAACAAACCCCCATCAAGCCGGTTATCGATTCTATCTTAAGCGCAATGAGTAAAGTATACCGCGATAAAGACATTATATTTAACTGCCAAGTGAGCGATAAAGATTACTTTTTAGGTGATAAAACCGATTTAATGGAGTTATTAGGCAACTTAATAGATAATGCCTGTAAAGCCTGTCGCTCCCAAGTCAGTATTAATGTTTCACAAGCTAAAACGCTCAGTATAAGCATTTGTGATGACGGCCCAGGTATTAAGCCAGATAAACGCGAATCATTGTTACAACGCGGTACGCGCCTAGATACCTACGAAAGCGGCCACGGTGTTGGTATGGCTATTGTATCTGACTTGGTTAAGTCGTATCACGGGCTGTTAACTATATCTCAGTCGCAACGTTTAGGCGGTGCAAAATTTATTCTCGAGTTTAATTACCATGAAAAAAAGTAACTACATCTTTTGTTTTAGCTTAAGCCTTTTATTTTTATGGGCGCAGCAAAGTATGGCTGCAGTGCAAGAGTGTACATTGCAAAACAATGCCCTACCCGAGCAAATTAAAGATTACACACAATGTTTAGACGCCAAATTAAATAAAGTGCAACAGCAACAAGATAGCTGGATCCAAAAGCGTACCTTTGAACTGGCCGAATTAGAAAGTGAAACTGGTAACACCTACATTTTATCATTGTTTAAGCAAAGCCTTAACGCCAAAGACAAGTACATTCAAAAAAGTTGCCAGTGGCGTTATATGTTAAAACAGCCTAATTCACCAGAAGCTGTAGTAACTTATAAAGAGTGTGAAATAGCAATGATAGAGCAATTCATTCAGCAGCTTAAAATGGGGCTTTAACCAGCTCCTAATTAAACATTATGTGTTGAAGCTTGCTAATTTAGTGGTTAGTGTTTTGGAAGTGCAGCCTTAAAGGCTGCATTTTTGTATTTATATAGTTTGCGTGTGACTACTCTGACCATACCGCAAATTCATTTCCATTTGGGTCGCTAAAGTGAAATCGTCTACCACCTGGAAATGAAAATGTAGGCTTAATTATTTTGCCTCCAGCTTGCTCAATTTTATTTTGAGTCGCTTCAAGGTCATTACTGTATAACACAATTAACGGGCTTCCGTTTTTAGTAGCAGCAACCAAGTCAGATTTAAAGAAACCACCATCAACCCCTTGTGCGGCAAAGCTACAGTATTCTGGGCCATAATCTACAAATGACCAGCCAAACACGTCACTAAAAAAGGCCTTAGTAGCTGCAATATTTTGTGCAGGAATTTCAATATAGTTAATTTTATTATTTTGAGTCATTTTAGTTTTTTGCCCTTATTCTTGTTTATATTATTTGCGATTTGAACTGGTAATAAATAAAGATAGCAGCAAAAGCATAAACAACTGATAAACTTTGATAAGAATGCGCTTAGACACTACATATAATTAATACTGAATAAAACCCACTTATAAAGCATTTGAAGGTACAAAATTAAGGGCTGATTTAATATTAATTATCGTTATTCATACGTTTCTTTTGTTTATTTTTACTAGATCGCACAAACCATTCCGTTAAGGATATGAAAAAAAAGAACATAAACAATCCGCCGCACCAAGTTGCAAACACCCAAATTGACGGTTTGAGTTCATACCAGCCTTGAATATTGAACGTGGCAAAGTAAAACATCACTAACGAAATAAATGGCAGTATAAACAAAGAGTAAAAAGCTCCCGAAACAGCATGCAGTAATATTTTCTCACGAATACTTGAGCTATTAGATCCCAAATTCACAATTCCAAAAACACATTGTGTAGCGATAAACAGGCAACAAACCTGTAAAAAGGTCCAGCCTAAAGCTGCTAGAATAGCAACTAACTGAATGTATATTCCCTCACTCATTTTAATAAAATCCTATTAACGAATACTGCTTTTAGCAAAACATGTAGAAACTTTACTCTTTTGTTCAGTATTTATTCTAAAATATTACTTTCAGACACAAACTCTATCAATCATTCTCGCCAATAAACTAGTGCTGTCATTTTTATCTTTTAAAAAGTTTTATAGTTTAATTTCCTTGATTAACTTTAGTGGTATCAGTGTCGCTTTAAGTTACCAGAACAAGTGCGGAAATTTAATTACTTCTAACCATACTATGTTTAAATATTGCCATAGTGGTCTGAGGCTTAAGTGGAATTAATTCAGCTTCTTAAAAAATTAGGAACGATCTTGCTACTATTCTGATGATTTTTTTCTTAGCATCATACTTTCAACCGTTGCGATGAGAACAAAAGCAAACCCAGTGCCCGATAAAAAATAAGTCGAGTTTTCAAGACAGACTGCCACGTATACTTGCACCAACAATATTACAATATCGATCCTGATAACTGTTGCTCTATTTCTTTTTAACTTAACTAAGATGAAGTAAAGGTAACACCATCTAAAAAAAGATAGAAACATAAAAAACAAAACTAATATCACTCTTCATCTCCATTGAAACAGAACTATCTGTACTAAAATTTGATTTGCATCAAAAACGATCATGGGGACAGTTGCTGTTTGTAGTGTCTTGGCGCACTGCATAGAAAGCTTAATAAATATTGTTTAAGTCTATAAAATATCAACACCTTTAAAGGGTGTTTTCTATTTTGTGCTTTAAAATGGGTGTCTACATTACTTTTATTGAATAATTAGCTCGTGGGCTAAAATCCGAGCGAAGCGAGTCAACCCACGTGTTAACGGCCAGCGACCAAAGGGAGCCCCAACAGCGTTTTGTTAGCTGCCCAGCTGCGTGATATGCAACAGTTCACCCACTGGCCCTAATAAATAAAAGACCTTACCCCAAGCTTCATGTCTGATTGGGGTAATCTTTGTTTTGTGTTCGGATTTAGAGCATAACTCATACGCTTCATAGATGTTTGAAACGCAGATTTGCAACATAAAATTTTTGGCCAAATCTTCATTGTAAAAGCGCTGCAAAAAGAAAAGACAATCACCGTTTTCAAAAAGTGTGAGATCATCGGTTACGTATTCTGATTTGAATCCAATTTCCGAGTAGAAAGACTTTGAAATTTCGAAATCCTTACTTGGGATAAATGTTTTTATATCTATTACATCCATGATTCTTTCCAAAAGCAGCTAACAATTTTATACTGCGCGATTCGTGTATATCTCTACCAAAGCAGCATTCATTTTTTGTTATATAGTTTTAACAAATTAGCTAACATATTACTATCATTAAGTTTTTATTATTTTAAAGCGTAATTAATTAGCACTCTGTTCCCGCTTGGCTCATTTTCCTGAATATAGAGGCGCACTCCGCTTATTCACTTAGTCCATAAAACGTTTTGACAAAATTGCACAAAAACCACAAACTACCTACCAGTAGATTGACTTAGCTAAAGTGATTTAAAATGCATAAACCTGTGGTTATTATTGGTGGTGGCTTAGCGGGCTTATATGCTGCTTACAACCTTAAAAAACGTGATATTCCGTTTTTATTATTAGAGGCCAAAGCCAGTTTGGGCGGTAGAATTGCGTCTCATTATTTATCGACCAACAACACTATTGGCCACGATTTAGGCCCAACATGGATATTTCCGCACCAGCCTAATATTCAACAATTAGTTGCTGTTTTAAACATCCCAGTGTTTGAGCAATACACCCAAGGCGATGTGCTGTATCAAGCATCACAAACCGCTCCTGCACAGCAAATTGCAGGGGCTGGCGAAATGCAGTTATTTAGAATACAAAACGGTATGGACGAGCTTATCAATGCGCTTTATCAGCAGCTTGAGCCAAAAACCGTTAAATTAGAGCACGCTGTTAGCGAAGTAAAAAAGCTCTCCGATGGCTGGCATATAAGCGCTAATTATCAAGGGAGTAGGCAGCACTATACTTGCGATCAGTTACTGTTGGCATTACCGCCTAGAATGATCAGTCAACATTTAACCCCGCATTTATGGGCCGATAATGTTTTAACACAGCGTTTAGCGTCGGTGCCTACATGGATGGCTGGCCAAGCAAAGTTTATTGCCACTTTTGAGCACGCTTTTTGGCGAGATAAAAATTTATCGGGACAATGTTTTAGCCGAGTAGGCCCATTGGTAGAAGTTCATGATGCGTCAGCAAGTGAGCATTCTCACCCTGCTTTGTTTGGCTTTATTGGCGTGCCTTACTTTCAGCGCAGTAAAGTAACCAGAGAACAATTAACTCAGGCTTGCCTTGAACAGCTCAGCTATTTTTACGGTGAGCAAGCCTATAAAGCGAAAAGCTGCATTATAAAGGATTGGGCTGAGGATGAATTTATTACCAACAAAGATGACCAAATAGGTGTGTCGCAGCACCCAGAATTCAATTTTTCAGGGCTTAGCGAGCAGCTCAAACAGTTACAAGTGCATTTTGTGGGGAGTGAGTTTGCAAAGCATGAGGCAGGTTATTTAGAGGGGGCTATAAACGCTGTAGATAGCGCCTTAGCTAATTTAATAGATGCTTAGGTTTTTAATTAAAAGGCGTGCTGTGTAGGCACGCCTTTGTAAGGTATTAGTCTTCTGATTTTATGACGGTTTCTTCACCTGTGCCAAGCATGGTAGCTAACCAACGCCCTTCATCACTGGCTTCAAGTGCTATTTTTACAATCATGGTTAACGGCACCGATAACAACATACCTACAGAGCCTAATAACCAGCCCCAAAATATTAACGATAAAAACACCACTAAGGTAGAAAGCCCGAGGCCTTTGCCCATGTATTTTGGCTCTACAATATTACCCATAACGGTATTAATGGTTAAATAACCCGCGCCGACGAGCCCTGCCACTAATGGGCCTTGCGTAATAAGCGCCAGTAACAGTGCAGGCACAGCCGCAATGATTGAACCAATGTTAGGAATGTAATTAAGCATAAATGCCAATACGCCCCATAGTACAAAATAATCAACATCGAGTATCCACAGGTAAAAACCAGCAATTACACCAGTGGCTAAACTCACTAAGGTTTTAATAGCTAAATAAGAGTTAATAGAGTCTAAAAAACGGTCAATTTGCTTGATTTTGCTGTCGGGATCGTCCAGTGCTAAATGAATTTTTTTGCCAAGTATCGGCCCTTCAAACAGCATAAAAACAACCGTTAAAATAATTAAAAACATATTGGCCATTACGCTACCTAAACCCGTTAGCATATTGGTGGCAACATCAACCATTTTGCCAGGGTCAAACATAGACAAAATTTGTTCTTTATTAATTAAGATATTGTATTGCGAGGCCACATCAACCAACCATACAAATTCTTCTTTTAATTGTGCTTTATATTCAGGTAACTGTTTTGAAAAATCGTTAACCGACTGCCCTACTAAACCGCCTAAGCTAACGCCTAAGCCCATAATAATAAGCACCACAAGCACTACCGCTATGCCTTTTGGAATACGGTAACGAGCAAAAAAGTTAATAAGTGGGCTACAAATTATGGCTATAAATGCTGCCAAAATAAACGGAATAACAATAGCGCTTGCGGCTTTAATACCCGCTAGCACAATGACCAAAGCGGCAAAAATTATTAAGCTTTTATTTACCCCAGTTAAACTTGCCAATACTCTTATCCTATTACTGTTATTTGGCTTTAGTGTAAGGCAAAAGCTAATAGAATGAAATGTTAAAGGGTCTGTTGGCCTTTCAAGATTAGATTTGCAGCCGTCTTTTTGGTATTAAGGCAAGGCAGAGCCTATGTGGTGTGGTTGTTCCCCATAAATAGGCGATAACGCAGCATTAATGCCAAACAGGCGCTGCCCTTCGGGTTCTGCCTAGGGGCGATTTACTCTTTGTTGCTCGGTTTTTACTTAGCCCACTAGGTT
>NZ_PNDI01000177.1:0-276 GCF_005887465.1 Pseudoalteromonas sp. S1610
AGTCGCTTATATTTGGCGCGTTATAGCTCATCCAAGTTCAAGTATACGTATTTGAAATGAGCGCACAAAATCTAATACAATTAAGTTATCTTGTGAGGGCTCAAAGTGGTTTTCATCGTGGCTGCCAAAAGCCAAAATTGCGTAGTGGTTACTCGGCTACACCAATTAAATAAAGTGCGCTCGATGGGGGATCATTATTGTAGAGTAAGTCGCGTTATTGCTGATTTACTCGGCCTAAATAATGATTACTATCTGACAATCTATGCATTACTAACA
>NZ_PNDI01000178.1:0-273 GCF_005887465.1 Pseudoalteromonas sp. S1610
ACAACCAATTAAAACCCCAACGATCAAAAATATCGTGTGAAATAGCTAAAGAACAAATTAAACTCGCAACAGCAGCTCATTACCCAAAACTAAAGTTAAATCATAGCTACGGCGACTAAGTAACAGATAGTGAGTTTAATGGCGCTAGTTTTGACGACATGCCTCGTTCTGAGTCGAGCTCTATTGGAGTACCCTTTCGCGTCCCACTGTACGCAGGGGCCGCAACGGATGCGGCAACAGATCAAGCACGTGCATATTACGTTGCTGCTCGCC
>NZ_PNDI01000179.1:0-237 GCF_005887465.1 Pseudoalteromonas sp. S1610
TTTGTCCTGCAAAATTATTTTCGATAGTTGTAAGTTTATTGCTTTTGGTTGGTTTGTTTTCGACGTTTGAATAAAAAGGATTAATAGCATTGGCTTCATAAATAGAGATATTATACATTTTATTTTGTGATTGGTTAAGCTATTGAGCAAGTATGTTGTTTACGAAATAATACGCCTGTTGCGTTGCGTTTAATTGAGGCATTCTCATTATTTTGTTGATTCACAGGTGAAAATAAT
>NZ_PNDI01000180.1:0-327 GCF_005887465.1 Pseudoalteromonas sp. S1610
ACTTTTTGATAGCGGCTAGTGTGGGGCAGTGCTTTTACTTCCAAAATTAACCCAATGCACGATTATAAATTATTCAGTAAATGACAATTAGATTGAGGACAATTTATGAGCATCAGTTACCCATTAATTATAATTTATAATAATGAGAGTGAGCTATTAGAGCATGCCGATGAGTTACATGATTTTATTTATAGTATGGACGTGAATGAGCAGAAAAACGTGTTTATTGTATATAAGTTAAGTTTCTATCAAGGTTTATATGGCTATGGGCATAATGCACTCAGTTCATTACACTTAGCGCAATTGGTAAAGGAATAGTTAGCAAAA
>NZ_PNDI01000181.1:0-232 GCF_005887465.1 Pseudoalteromonas sp. S1610
AATAGTTTACTTTCTTTAAGTGTAACTCTGTACTCTTTACCAAGATCTTTTAATAGATCAAATAAGAAGTTAATTGATTTTCAATCATTAAATACAACTTGACATTCACTTTGCTTTTTATCATATAATGTTTTTACTCCAACGCTAGGTAATTATATCCCCATGTCGAAATCTCCAGCAGTTACACAAGCTTTTATCTCCTCAACACTATAAAAGGATTTATCGCCTCTAT
>NZ_PNDI01000182.1:0-264 GCF_005887465.1 Pseudoalteromonas sp. S1610
ACTGCATATTGCCAAGAGTATGAATACTCATTCTGCAAAAGCCGAAGCACAAAGACGCCCTGGATATCTGCACGACTTTGGAGCGCATCTTATGTCTGAAAATGGTGAACAACGAGATGACACCTAAACATTCGGGAATTCATCAATCGCATTTAAATGAGCAAAGCCCCAACCAAGCTATTGACTGGAATGAAAAGCTGCTTGGGTTGACCGTAGTAGAGGAGATAGCCTTTTGGAATGAAGATGGAAAATCTCCTTTAACAC
>NZ_PNDI01000183.1:0-204 GCF_005887465.1 Pseudoalteromonas sp. S1610
CCAAATACTTATATTAGTATATACCCAAGTGCAATAAATAAGCGAATTTTCATTTTAGTTATTACGCGTATTCTCTGTATTGACTCAGATCAAGATGTAGCGACTTACTACTGAGTAAATAAAGCATAGATTCAGTAAGGGTTAAACTGTCTAGATATTCCATTTCCCCCTAGAGTATATAGATATTAATTCATTTAGGAGCTT
>NZ_PNDI01000184.1:0-224 GCF_005887465.1 Pseudoalteromonas sp. S1610
TCCTTATGATAAACATGAACCAAGCCTTCATAGCGTTGTAGTTTTTCACCCAAATTAATTAAGAACCGAACATTCGATATATGATTACCAAACATAAGCACTATTTAATTAAAAGTATTATAGGCCAAAAAAATAAAAAAGATTCTTATTAATAATATAGCTATTTTAACGCAGATGATGACTTAGCAGTGTGAGATTGATGTTTTTTTAATAACCTAACAATC
>NZ_PNDI01000185.1:0-210 GCF_005887465.1 Pseudoalteromonas sp. S1610
TTTTTGTATATCAAGCGGTGTTTTAATAGAATAACCATTACAGATGAATGCGTCTGCTACACTCATACTTTCAATAATCAAGGATTGCTATGATACTCACTATTGTCACTTTAATATTTCTAACAAGCCAAATTGTATCAGCAAAAAGTTATGGTGAATTAATTTTGTCGGAAATTTTAAGTATTTTCGATGGAGACACATTTAGCGTTA
>NZ_PNDI01000186.1:0-252 GCF_005887465.1 Pseudoalteromonas sp. S1610
GAAAGCTCAAACCGATAGTTATCATCGTCTTCAAATCGCTCGCCATTAAAGCTTTCCATGAAAGGATTAATTGAGCGGTCAACACGCTGATGGCTAGATGCTAAAAAGGTTTTTTGATTAAATCCCACTTGCCCCAAGTTTGATTAAATATCCCTACTGGTGGCATAAGCACCTCGGAGAGATTTTACAGAAGACTTTAAGCGGTCAATTAACTGATCGCTACTTTCGGTATTTAATAAGCCCTCTTGCTGA
>NZ_PNDI01000019.1:0-84802 GCF_005887465.1 Pseudoalteromonas sp. S1610
AAGAGTATAAATTGTTATGTGAAAGTAGGACATTACCAGGCTCCAAATACAAGAAAGCCCGATTCGAAAGAGTCGGGCTTTTTTACGTCTGCAGGAAAGTGAAAATATTAGCCGTCAGCTATCAGTTGCACTGCGTTAATCAGGCAACCGTAGCGTGGGTTGAGTATCACGGAACCCACGGATAAAAGAACACGAAGAACACGACAGAGGATGAGTCGGGCTTTTTTACGTTTGGAATAAAGTAAAAGAAGGTTCTAGGTGAAAGGAAGAGAATTGATCAGAGCCGACTCTAAGGCATTCTAATGCGTCGTCGCAACGAAGTAGCGCACCCACTCCAAATATAAGTCAGTGTACAGCCCTCAGTTTTGAAGTATTACCATCAGCACTCTCTCTTTACTGATCTTAGTTATTCTCCTTGCATCTTTAAACTAGTCCCTAAATTATCATCTTGTTGCAATTTCATTGTTGGTTTAATAACTGTCCTGTGTAAAACTATCTAGGATAATTTAGTAAATCAGGTGACATGAATGTCGAATATAAAAGCTTGGAAACTTCTCAGCCTGTTTTGTTTGTTTACAGCACTGATTGGTTGTCAATCTAAAGAAGAACAGCTACAACAAACAATTCAAGAGTCCATTAAAAAGGCCGATGTCGAGCTTACTCAGCTTGGTAAAGCACTTGATAATGGTAGTATACGTAATGCGATTATTCTTAAAGAATACAGTCGTATCCTTAAACAACAGCAGCCTGAACTCAGTAAGGTTGTTGATGTAGTTAGCCTTGATGCCACACGCCAAGGAGCCCTTTATAGTGGTTTAACCCAACGTCTTGATGATATTAAGGGTAATTACTTAATTCCTCCTTACGAAGACACTTTATACAATATTGATTTATTGCGTGAGGCGGCCAAGCCAACTTTATTTTCTGATGCCTTAACCGATCCTATTAATATGCTTGCGGATATGTCGAATGGCTCTTTGGCACGAGTTGGTGCTATAAGCCAAAAAGCTGAAGGCCAAGGGGTTGGTAACCAAATGGTAGGTAATCCTAACTATGGTAATTGGCAAACGAATAGTAGCGGTATTAGTTTTTGGCAATGGTACGGCATGTACCGTATTTTGGGTGATGTATTTGACCGAGTTGAATACGGAAGTTGGAGTAAACGCCGCAAGTATAGTTACTACAATGACTATGGTCGTACTCGTTACTCAAGCCCTAAACAAATAAAAACCCAAAGTGCATTAGAAACACGTACACGACAATCTTACCAACGCCAAGGCAAGCAGTTTACTAGTCCTTATGCGAGTAAAAAAACAGGTGCATCAGGTTTGAGTCGCAGCAGTTATACGCCGCCTAAAAGTCGCAGCAGTTACTCAAGAGCGAGTAGTTATAGCAATAATTCAGGATCGGTTCGTAATAGCAGTAGCAGAACCTCGCGCGGCGTAAGTCGTGGTAAGTAAAGAATAACGTTGGAGTTAGAATAATATGTATGAATTTAATGGAATAACTATGTGGTCTTTGCAAGCACTGTCTGTAGACTTTGCAATTATCATCTTACTGTTTGTTAGCCTAAAGTATATTAAAGGTTGGGTGTCTAATTTACATGCTAATGATGAAATTACCGAGCGAGATAACTTTGCATTCGGAATAAGCTTTGCCGCTGGCTTAGTTGCCCTTGCGATTGTATTAACGGGTGTAAGTAGTGGTGCTTTTGCTGCTACGTTACAAAAAGAAGCTCTGTTAATGCTTGGCTATGGTGCATTAGCAATTTTGCTTATAAAGCTGGGTCACTTTTTTCAAGATAAAGTGGCATTGCGTAAAGTAAGCTTACATAACGAAATAGTCAAAGGTAACGTTACTGCGTCAATTATTGATTTTGGCCATGTAGTTAGTGTTGCAGTGGTTATTCGCTCTGCACTATTGTGGGTTGCTACCGAAGGCTGGCATGGCATTCCTATTGTGATTGCCGCTTTTGTGATTGGTAGTGTGGTACTGCTTTTAGTAAGCCAATACCGAGTGCAGTTATTTAAACGCACCAATAAAAGCGGTGATTGCCTACAACAAGCCATTGTTGATGGTAATTTAGCAGTAGGTGTTCGCTATGCCGGCTTTTTAATTGGTAGTGCATTAGCCATTACTGCTGCAACAGGTATTGCTCCCTATGCTGCCGATAATATTAACGCGAGTTTACTTTACTGGGCGCTAAGTGCCGTTGTTAGTTTGGTTGCTTTCATTTTACTGCACTTACTGACGATTAAAATCATTCTTGCTGGATGTGATATTTCAGATGAAGTGAATCGCCAAAAGAATGTGGGTGTTGCCGCTATTTCCGCAGCTGTGTCATTTGCTGTCGGGATCACTATGGCCACACTACTGGGTGCATAATCACGTGTCATCAACTCAAGCTTCCCCAAGTAAATTTAATTTACTTGGGCATGATATTTTACTGATCACTGTTATGGCCGTACTCGCAGGATGCGGCCTTATTTATGAATACTTACTTTCTCATTACGCTGGCCGAGTACTAGGCTCAGTTGAGAGTGCAATTTACGCCATGATAGGCACTATGATTGTAGCTATGGGGATGGGTGCATTTTTAGCGCGTTGGTTTAAAGATGCCTTTACCGCATTTGCCTGGCTAGAAAGCATTATTGCGCTCATAGGTATGGGCTGTATATTAGCCATTGCTAGTATTATTGCTGTAAGCTATTCACTCCCTCATTTATTCTCAAGTATTTTTAATATTCCCCCTGACGTTATTCTTAATGGTTACGTGTTTCAAAAGCTACAAGAATGGTCTCGCTTTTTACCTTATGTATTTGGCCTAATATTAGGGCTATTTATTGGTATGGAGATACCTTTGATTGCGCGTATTCGCCAGCATGTTTATGGGCGCTTCTTAGAAAATAACGCCGGCACTATATATGGGGCTGACTATATTGGCGCCGGTATTGGCGCGGCAATTTGGGTGAGTATTATGCTCGCGATGCCAATAATGCAAGCCGCTGCTTGGACAGCGCTATTTAACATTATTGCCGGCCTTGCCTTTTTATGGCGTTACCATAGCTATGTACGCTTTGCTAAGTTGCTATTGGTTTGCCATATATTACTGCTGGTGCTATTCGCTTTTATTTTGCAGTTTGGTAGTAGCTGGATGGATAACCTAAGTAACGTACTATACAAAGATAAAGTTATTTATTCCCAAGCAACGAAATACCAGCATGTGGTGTTAACCGAACGCTTAAGTAAAAATCAGCCACAGCCTATCACCGACCTATACTTAAATGGTCGTTTGCAGTTCTCAAGTATTGATGAGCAAATATATCACTCAATGCTTGTTTATCCTGCAATGCTCGCATCTAATCGTCATGACCGTATTTTGATTATTGGTGGCGGTGACGGATTGGCCATGCGTGATGTATTAAAGTGGCCGGTTGAGGAAGTGACTTTAATTGATTTAGATGGACAGCTACTCAATTTATTTGGTCATAAAGATAATCAATACACACCGCCTGATGATATTAAACAGCGATTAATGGCACTCAATAATGAATCGATGCATGACCCCCGAGCAAATATTATTGTGGGTGATGCATTTTTAGAAGTAGAAAGGCTACTGGATCAGTCAAAGCAGTTCGATACTATCCTAATTGACCTGCCAGACCCTAATCATCCCGATCTGAATAAGATGTATAGCGACTATTTTTATAACCATGTGCGTCAATTATTGGCACCTGATGGTGCTATGGCGGTACAGTCAACCTCGCCTTATCATGCGAAAAAGGCATTTTTAAGTATTGCTAAAACGGTGAAAGCCGCAGGTTTTGATTATGTAGAGCAATATCAGCAAAACATCCCTTCGTTTGGTCAGTGGGGGTGGACTATTGCTACTAAAATGGGTCAATCACCAAGTGCACGTATTAGCAATATAACTGATATGCCAGTGCCATCTCGGTGGATTAGTAAAAAATATTTATTAGCCAGTTTTGCATTTCCTAATAACTATTTTGAACAAGTTAACGATATTGAAGTCAATAGGTTAGGCTCTGGTCGCTTATATGATTATTACCGAGCTGCTTGGCAAATAGAAAGTGAATTGTATAAAAATTAATAAAATATGGTTGACATAATATGTCGACCATGCGAATCTTAACTCAGACATAATATGTCAAACGACAAAAAGGCAGAGACATGGAATTAAATGAACTTTCAATAAAATTAGCGTCTTTTGAAACTGAGGGTGCTAACTTTGAGTCTTTCTTGATTGCCAATCCAGGTGAGCAAGATGTTTTACAAGTCATTGTTGATGGAAACGATGAGCTTCCAATTTTTGTTACCCAAACACAAGAGCAATTATTATGTATTAGCTACTTGTTTGGTGAAGACGAAGTAAAAAGCGAGTTACGCGACGAGTTAAACGAAACACTACTGCGTTTAAACGTGCCAATTCCGCTAAGTGCATTTGCCAAAATCGATAATAAATATGCGATTTTTGGTGCACTTTCGGTAAATTCATCATTAGATGACGTTACCCACGAACTAGTGACGTTAGCGGATAACGCAATTGATGCACTAGAAGCCGTGACCTTGTATTTAAACGATTAGGATACCCGCATAGGTAAGTGCTGATTGCTAATAGTATATGGCTCTCGCTTTACCTAATAGGATATAAACAAGTTTTTGGAGTTAAGATTATGAGTATTTTAAAAAAATTATTTACAGCGGTACGTGGTGGCGCGCGTGAAGCGGGCGAAGCAATTGTTGATGCGAATGGTATTCGTATTTTTGAACAAGAAATTGCCGATGCACAAAATGCACTGAATCGTGCTAAAAAAAGCCTGACAGAAGTAATGGCTAAAGAGATGCAAACCAAACGTAAAATTAGCGCAGTAGATGCATCAATTGCTGAGCACGAAGCGTATGCAGGTCAAGCCCTTGAAAAAGGGAATGAAGCATTAGCATTAGAAATTGCAGAAAAAATTGGTGACTTTGAAGCTGAGAAAGCCGAACACGAGCAAGTGTTAGCGGGCTTTACTAATCACATAGTGACGTTGAAGCAGCAAGTTAAAGATGCTGAAAAATCAATTAAAGAAAACCAGCGTCAGCTTACTATGGTTAAAACCACAGAAAGCGTTCAACAAGCGACAATGGCTGTAAATAGCACGCTTAATACTAATAATTCGTCAATGACGTCGGCGCGTCAATCGCTTGAGCGTATTAAGCAACGCCAACAAGACCGTACTGATCAATTAGGTGCTGCAAAGTCTTTAGAAGCAGATGTTAATGGCGATGATTTAAAAGCTAAAATGGCTGAAGCGGGTATTGGTGATACCAATCCAAAAAGTGCTGATATTCTAGCGCGCATTAAAGCGAAGCAAAATAGCTAACATTTAGAACCATATTAAAAAGGTAACCGAGTTTTGCTCCGTTACCTTTTTTGCTTACAGAGGCACCTTATATGTTTAATTTTTTCAAATCTAAAAAAAAGCCAGAACGTCAGCTTAATCACGCGAGTGACCTTAAAAAAGGTGACATGTTTACAGTGATTGACTCGTTTGCTTATCCTGCATGGCTCAAAGGCCAAACACTTCGCGTTATTGATGTGCAAACGTATCAGTACCAACATAGTAGTGATACTGAATTCGTACTTGAAACTAACACAGGCCAAGTGGTGTTTTTACAAATAGAACAAAACGATGGTGAGCAGTGGGCTAATTTCTCAATAAAGATTCAGCGTGATGATGTTGATGAAGTATTTGGTTTGGATGAGTTTTCACGTATTTTTGATGAAGAATCGTTAACGCATATTACAGTTAAAAATACGCCTGAGCGCTTTATGCAGTTTTTAGCTGGAAGTTATCAACAAAGCGAATCACCTTATGTATGTTATTTTCATAATAAAGATTTTCGTGGCCAAGCGCTACCTCGCTATGAGCAAGACGGTGGTGAACCCTGTGAAATGATTTGTTTAGCGTCACCCGATGAAGGGCATAGCGTTAATATCGAAATTTGGGAGGGAGGTGAAACAGAAGTATCACTGACATTAACTCGCCCAATTAGCGATATTGTTGACTTGTTTCCTGGAGATGCCCAGTGAGTGATGCTAAAGACAAGTGGTTGCGCCAAGAGCAAGCTGTGCGCGCCACGCAAATGGCCTTTGATTTGAGTAGTGAGGTACAAAAGTCGATAAAAAAACAAGCTATCGACCAAGAACTTACTCCCTCAGATATGATCCGCAAAATTTTAGGCCTTGATGTAAAGTCTAAAAAAACACGGCAGCGTTTATCGTTTAATTTAAATGATGATGAAATAGCGCAATTGGCTAGTCGGTTTGAAGTTGCAGTAGATGATAAAAGAGCGGTAAAGCAACAGGTAGCAGATCTACTCATTGAGCATACAAAAAAGACTAAGTAACCCTTTTGCCTTCTTTATATAAAATACTTACACTGAGGTTATTATTTCTAAAGAAGTGCAGCTGTGAATATTATATTGATTGCCTACTTACTTATGTTTGCGTTATTTGGCACAGCGGCAAGCTACTTTGTGCGTTTTATATATGCTTATTGGGTACAAAAGAACATGCCTTTGGAATACATTTTTAAGGCTGGTGTATGTATTTTCATGGTAGTGGTTATTTCGGTGTTAATACCACTATTAAATTAACACCGAAACGAACTGCTACTGGTAATTAACGGTTTTACATTGGTTATCAATACATAAAGAGTGAACTTCTAGCACTGGTGAACAGTCATCGAACTCAAGCGCAGTGTTATTTTTTTGTTCTTGCTGAGTGATTTTTTGTGCTAATTGCTCGGCATGCTTTTGAGAATTATTTAATGTTGAATACACAACATACTTACTCGGCCCCCCACAGACACGCGAGCCAACACCTAACACCTTACATTGATAACTGGCTGTGCAGCTTTTATTACTTGTAAGCTCATTAAGCTGAGTATTTAAAACAGATTCACTCGCGTTTTGAGCTGTGCTTGGTGTTAGTGCGCTACTGCAACCGCTAAGCAGCATAGTCATGACAACACTGGCAGCTGATAGTTTAATTACGGATGACAAACAACTCATAATCTAATCCTTAAAATACACTTACCGCAGAGCCTTCAAGTTTAACACATTTATTTTCAACGCACTGGGTACTAGGCGCAGTTAAATGTTGGCAAATACTCATCATGCCTTTTTGCGCATTATAAGTACTTTCCAATTGAGTAATTGTATCGCTTAGGGCTGAAACCTGTTTTTGGGGGGCGCTTTGTGTCGAGTACACAATATAATCGCTCGGTCCACCACAGGCACGGCTACCAACAGCATTCACTTTACACTGTGAACTCGTTGAACATTGCTTATCTGCTATGAGGCTGTTTAGCTTATCTTTTGCTGTTTTAATATCATCAAGCGACACTTCTTTTGCTGCATCAGCTGGTAATGGCTGTGCTATTTTATTTTGCTTATTCGCTTGTGGTAATTTTTGTTGCGGTATCGGCGTAGACGTATTTTCTACCGCATTGGTTTTAGTTTGCTCAGTTTTATTTGAGGTTGTTTCTAAGCACGCCGTTAAGCAAAGCGGTAGCAGTAGAGCGAGTAATGGAGTACGCATAATCGTTCCTGATAGTGATGAATTATTCATCACTATCATACACTGTGCATTCATTACAGCAATAAAAACTCTACTATCAACATATTAAAGAGGTGATAAGGAGAGTTTTTAAGTTAACCCGCCTTGCGTTAATTTAGCTGGATTGAGTAATGCCTCTAATTCTGATCGCGATAGGTCGGTTTCTTGCTCAGCGATATCAATAATTGGCTGTGCTTGCTGATAAGCTTGCTTAGCAATTTTTGCTGCTTTTTCGTAGCCAATAACAGGGTTTAGCGCAGTCACTAAAATCGGGTTTTTAGTTAATGCTTTATCAATCTGATTTTGATTAACTTTAAAGCTAGCAATGGCTTTATCTGCCAACGCTTGCGCGCTATTAGCGAGTATCTCGGCACTTTGCAAAATATTGTAAGCGATTACCGGCAGCATTACGTTAAGCTCAAAGTTGCCAGCTTGGCCTGCAACCGTAATGGTTGCGTCGTTACCAATGACTTGGGCGCTAACCATTGCAGCGGCTTCTGGGATCACCGGATTCACTTTACCAGGCATAATTGATGAGCCAGGCTGTAATGCTTCAAGTTCAATTTCTGAAAGTCCCGCAAGTGGGCCTGAGTTCATCCAACGTAAATCGTTGGCTATTTTCATTTGTGCAACTGCATAGACTTTTAGCTGTCCTGATAAAGCGACAATCGCATCTTGCGATCCAATATTATAAAAAAAGTTATCGCTAGGGGTAAATTGAATCCCTACCTTTTCAGTTAGCTGTGTGGCAAATAGAGCGGCAAATTGTGGGTCGGCATTAATACCTGTACCTACTGCTGTGCCACCTTGCGCTAGCTCACAGACACGTATTAGTGCATGCTCAATACTGCTAGCTGCATGCTTAACCTGCGATTGCCATGCGCTGAGTGTTTGCTCAAAAGTTATTGGCATTGCATCCATTAAATGAGTGCGCCCAGTTTTAACTATGTGACCGATGTCTGCTTTTTTTTGCTCTAAGGCGTCTGCTAAATTTGCTAGTGCTGGCAGTAATTTTTTATCAACGCTGATCGCACTACTCAAAGCAATCGCAGTGGGAATAACGTCATTAGAGCTTTGCCCCATATTCACATCGTCATTTGGGTGAATAGCTTGGTTAGCATGTTTTGAGGCTAAGCTCGCAATGACCTCATTAGCATTCATATTTGAGCTAGTACCTGAGCCAGTTTGAAAAATATCAACGGGGAAATGCTCATAATGCTTACCATCAATAATTTCTTGGCAGGCATGGTCGATTGCATTTGCTTTCGTTTTATCTAAATGACCTAGTTTGAAATTGGCTATTGCAGCGGCTTGCTTGATATACGCTAAGGCAATAATAAATTGCTGCGGCATTGTGAGGCTACTGATCGTAAAGTTATTAATGGCGCGTTGGGTCTGTGCTTTATAAAGTGCGTCAGCGGGCACGTTGAGTGTGCCCATGCTATCTGATTCTGTTCTAAAGTTACTCATTAGTACTCCTATAAAAGAGAATATATGACATTTAACTACGCTATATAAAAAGATATGGTGCTGTTATTACTATTTACAACGGTATAGCTAAAAAGTAGAGGGCGTCAAGGCAAGTTAACAAGTGGGATTAAAACTAAAAAGTCGACTTAAACTGATTTTAAGTCGACTTAAATAATGTATTTATATAAACAGCCGGTTACAAGGCTAAACAGAATTTTAATTGTAGCCAAGAATAAATATTTGGTCTGTTTCATGTTTGTTTTGTGCCTTTTGAGTATTTTTTACATGAGAAAGTAAGTCGATAACCGTTGCTCTACAATCTGTTTCATAACTCGTTTTATCTAGGCTTTTGTCTGTAACTGCCATTGCAGCATCTACTGCGGTATAAGGTGAAATATACATAATGTTATCCTTTTGTAGTTTAGTACTCATTAAGTGAGTAATTTAATAAAAGCATATAGCGTACCAGCTCGGTAAAGATAATTTAACGTATTGAAATTGATGTTATTTTATTATTTTGGCCAATTTACTCACGACAGAATAGCTGAAATTTGTTTTACTATTGTGCATTCATTTGCAATTTAGGTGCATCAGTATGACCAAACCGTTTTCACAAGCCTGCGAAAATAATAAAAATCATATACTTAAGGCTTTGCAGCCTGCATTGCAAAATGCAGCATCAGTACTTGAGATAGGCTCGGGGACGGGTCAGCATAGTGTTTTCTTTGCCAAAAAATTGCCACATTTACAATGGTATACCAGTGATCGAGAGGTTAATCATCAAGGAATAAAGTTATGGCATGATGAGGTGCAACTGGCAAACTTGCATCCGCCTTTATTACTTGATCTAAACTATTCTTGGCCAGTAAATAAAGTGGATGCGGTATATACTGCTAATACTTTTCACATAGTGAGCTGGGAGTTAATTACGCGTTTTTTTGCTGGAGTAAATCAGCACTTAAACCAGCAAGGGGTGGTGTGTGTATATGGCCCTTTCAAATATAAAGGGGAGTTTACCAGCCCCAGTAATGATGAATTTAATAGTTTATTGCAAAGTCGCGATCCGCTTAGTGGTATTCGTGATTTCGAAGCGGTTGAACAGCTTGCAGTGCAATATGGGCTTAAGTTACTCAGCGATACTGCGATGCCTGCAAATAATCAGTTACTCATTTTTAAACGGCAATAAAGTGCTACATTGTTGTTTGTAAATTTCGATATGTTGGCATTCGCGTTCTAAGTAATCTGCAATGGCATTATTAAAATCGGGGTGAACAATGTGATGGGCAGAGTAAGTGATTACCGGTTGAAAACCACGAGCGATTTTATGCTCTCCTTGTGCCCCAGCATTAAAGCACTGAATGTTATGCTTAATAGCATAATCAATCCCTTGGTAATAACACAGCTCAAAGTGAAGCGAATCTATCTCTTCACTAGCACCCCAATAGCGGCCGTAAAGGGTATTATCATCAATTAAGCTTAAGGTGGCGGCAATTACTTGCTGGTCTCTTTTGGCTAGCATAATGAGCAATTTGTCAGCCATTAAAGCGTGTAACAAGCTAAAAAAATCACTGTTTAAGTAGCCTAAATGACCCGATCGTTTTAAATAAGTGCGTTGATAAAACTCACAAAAAAGCTGCATTGTAGCGGTAGTGATTTTCTTGCCTTTGAGCCATTCAATACTGATATTTTGCTCTGTGATTTTAGCGCGCTCTTTTTTAACGGCTTTACGCTTTCGGGCATTAAAGGTTTTTAAAAAATCGTCAAAATCTTTAAAGTTATTATTAAACCATTGAAACTGCACGCCGATTCTTCGCATAGCACCGGTATCATAAAGATGGGTGGCTTGTGCTTTGTCGCAAAAGTTTACATGCCAGCCTGACCATGCCTGTTCTACGCAGTGGCTTTTAAGTTGCTCTGTTATGTACTTATACACTAGCTTTGGATTGCTATGCATAATACGTATTCTTTGTCCCTCAATCGGGCTAAAGGGAATACCACATAGCCATTTAGGGTAATAATCTAAGCCATTTTTTTCATAAGCTTCAGCCCATGCCCAGTCAAATACATATTCACCGTAGGAGTGCGCTTTTAAGTAGCCAGGGGCAAGCGCAATGAGTTTATCGCCTTCATAAACGGCTAAGTGATGAGGCTGCCAACCTGTTTTAGCACTTACACATTGGCTTTGCTCAAGTGCGTATAAAAAAGCATGTTGGGTGAATGGGTCGTTACCAAAAAATTGATGCCACTGTGTTGCATCAATTTGATTAATACTATTAAACCAACTGTGAGAAAAGTGGCTCATAATGCTTTGCCTACTACTGTTGTCTGTGTGTTACTTGTTAATTTTGATAATAATTCGACAGCCATATTCGGTTTTCTATTTTGGATAAAACCTTATGGTTCATCCTGCTCGATATATTGAGATAAGCATTGTGTGAGCTTATCGAGTTCGAGAGGTTTTGCAAGATGTTCGTTAAAACCAATTGCTAAGGCATTGGCTTTATCTTCAGGCATTACATCAGCGGTTAAGGCGATCACAGGTAATTGTTCAGCACTTTTAGTTTTCCGTATCAATGCGGTGGCCTGGTAACCGTCCATAACTGGCATTTGGCAATCCATTAACACTAAATCGAAGTCATTTATTTTAACTTGTTCTACTGCCAACTCTCCATTTTCAACCAATGTTGGGGTGATCCCCAAAGAGCTAAGCATTGCTTTTATCACTAATTGATTGACGCTGTTATCTTCTGCAACCAGTATTTTTAGTTTGCTTAAATCAACATGCTGTTGCGAGTGCTTCGCCGTTACTTGTTGTACAGCACAGGTATTTAACTCGACAGACAGAGTAAAAGTGGAGCCTTTACCTGGCTCACTTTGTACTTTGATATCTCCAGACATTAATAAGCTAAGTTCTTTTGCGATTGCCAAACCAAGCCCTGTACCACCAAACTTACGTGATGTTGAGCTATCAGCTTGGGTGAATGCATCAAATAATTTACTTTGCTCTGAAGCGGCAATACCGATACCCGAGTCCCTAATAGCCAAGGTAATTTGATGACGTTTATCGGCGATCTCCTTGCTGTATGCGCTAATACTTACTTCACCTTCGTAAGTAAACTTAATAGCGTTACTACACAGGTTTAATAAAATTTGCTCAATTCGCATAACATCACCTTCAAACCAAATGTCGGTTGGTAATTGGTTATCAACTTTCCAGTTAATACCTTTTTGTTCAGCGCTTTGCTCGAACATGCTACTGATCCGAGCAAGAAGAGCATTCAAATCAAAAGGAGCAACTTCTAAGGTTAGTTTTTGTGATTCAATTTTAGAGATATCGAGTACATCATTGATTAAACTTAATAATGAGTTAGATGCTAAATTAATTTTATTTAAATAATCAGAAAGAGTTTCAGGACGCTCTTCATTTTTAGCTAAGGTTGAAAAGCCGATCACAGCGTTAAGCGGGGTGCGAATTTCATGGCTCATATTTGCTAAAAACCGGCTTTTAGCTTGATTTGCCAAATCAGAATGCTGTTTAGCCTTAACGAGAGAGCGAGTACGCTCTGCTACCAAACGTGAAAGTGCAAGGTGTTGGTGATTAAACAACAGTAATATAAGTAAAATGAGTGAGCTTACAATGACCTGTAAAATAAGTAAAAAGAGTGTCATATTATTAGTTTGATGCGGTAAGAATTCATCTTTAATCGCTAAATCTACTAGCCATGTTTGTCCTGCAAAATTAATTTCGATAGTTGTAAGTTTATTGCTTTTGGTTGGTTTGTTTTCGACGTTTGAATAAAACGGATTAATAGCATTGGCTTCATAAATAGCGATATTAAACATTTTATTTTGTGCTTGGGTAAGCGATTGAGCAAGTATGTTTTTTACTAAAAATACGCCTGTTGCGTAGCCTTTAATTGATGCAATCTCATTATTTTGTTGATACACAGGAGAAAATAATAAATACGCGGGTTCAGGTCGCTGTGTTTGAACTAATTGAATTATTTTAGTACCGACAGGGCGATTTTTGATACGTGGATCGAGTAAAGTCTCACGACGATCTTTACGAGAGTTGAGATTAAAACCTATGGCGGATTGGTTTTCTGACAAAGGAGCAATATAAGTGATAATCACCAATGGATCGTTGTTTGATAATGGGGCGCCTTTAATGCTCGGAACAAAGTTGTGTGTATTATAAATTTCATCAAGCTGTTTGTTAAAGTCCCTGACCTGAGCCTGGTTAATTTTGCGGTTCCATGAAAATGCTTTAATAAATGAATGCTCAGCCAATAGTTGAGCACTGTAAATATCAAACTCTTGCTTGCTTAAAGTCGGTGTTGATTGTATTTGGCTTGCAAGGCTTTGTACGGTTATTTGACTGAGGTTTAAATTGCTCAGTAAACTGTTTTCAATGATAGATGTTTCGCGTTTGGCAATTTGTATCGCATTTGAATAACTCTCTTGATTATATAGCTTTGTGGTAAAAGCTACAGAGATGAATAATACCGAGCAAACTGCGATGGTAGGTAGTGGGGTGAAGTAATGTCGTTTAAATTTAGGTTGTAATAACGCCAATATAAAAGGAGTTGCGATCAGCACACCAAGAGAATCACCAAGCCACCAAAAAGTAACATTTCTCCAATGATTATCAATACTGTAAGCAGGGTTAAACTGACTTAAAGCATAGACGCCAATATTGGCCGATATTAGGCTAACGACAATACCAACGATAAAAATAAAATAAATTATTGATTGGCGCTTCTTTAAAAACAGCGGATGACCTAGCCAGTATTTTAAAAAAGCTGCGCCAATCATCCCTTGTAGTACAGCACCAAAGCCGATTAGTAACACCTGCTCTAATGTATTGCCAATTAAAACTTGATCAGTAATAACGTTATCACCGGTACTTAAATTAAAGGCGACAGAGGCAATAAATAATGCCGGAATAAAACGCCACCACCAGATAAAACAGCCAACTAGGGCAATACCTGCAGGGAGCCAGATAGGGATTACTTGTGATTGGAAGGCAAAATTAGTTAATAACTTACCAGTTGCAAAATAAGCCACCGCAAACAATATGTAAAAAGCAGAAGAACTGGATGTTGAACGAAAAATCTTCACATGCATCCTTGTTTAATATTATTTTTATAGTTGAATCTCAGTATAGCGGATCAGTACTAAATAGTATTATTTTTTAAAGTGGTAACTGTTTTTTACTAAATGACTGCTTTAATACAACGGTTGATTCTATGTTGGCGATACAGCTTAAGCTTCCCAGTTGGTGCTTTACGAACTGCTCATAACTTTCTAAATCGTGAGAGATAATTTTTAATAAATAATCGTGGCTGCCTGAGATCACTGAACACTCAAGTACATGCGGTAGCTTTTCTACATGTTGTTCAAACTGTTGTGCGGCACTCACTGAATTTTGGCACAGTCGCACAAAAGCATAAACCAGTACATTCAGGTTGAGTGACTTAGGGTTAATAGCTGCGTGATAACCAATAATAACCTGTTCTTGCTCAAGTTTTTTAATGCGCCTTAGAGTAGGAGTATCCGAGAGATTAATGGTATTGGCTAATTCTGATACCGACATTCGGGCTTGCGACTGCAAGGCAACGAGTAGCTGCTGATCTTTATTATCTAACATGGCTATAGAATCTTATTAATTATTTGTCTAGTAATAGTGATTATTGCTAACAATAACTGCTTTTACTATTTTTTTTAGCGTTTTAACCTCTGGGATCTTTGCTAGCATTAAAAAATAATAATAACAGGATGTAGTCATGAGTTCTTACACTGCTAAATTTGATAATTGGATTAGGTCTGAGTTTGTTGCTCTAAACTCTCAGTTAGAAGAGTTGTATTGGCAACAAGATGATAAAGCAAATGTTGAAGGGGTTGGGGATAACTTAAAGCAAACCTTGAAAGAGCAAGGTAATGCGTTGATCAGCGATTTATTAGCTGAAGGTAATACCGACGAAGGATTTGATAGCGCATTTGATTTACTTGGTAATGTCGGTTTGTTTATGGCGGCTTGCCGTAGACATGAAATTACAGAGCCAAGCAGAGAGAATAGTTCACCGCTGATAGAAGCATCGGCGCTTGCCATGCATATTGGTGCTTCAATTGGAGTAACCCCTCGTTTTGCCACCGCGCATTTAACCACCCATAATAAAGCCATTAATGGCACCTATAAACGGTTTACAAATCTTGATGATGAAACTCTATTTTTAGATTACAACACCCAAGGTATTTTAGCGTATAAACGTGCGAGTGATGCTTTACTAAAAATACTGCCATTAGGTATTTCACACCCAGTCACGGCTGAACTACTTGAGGTGGTTAAAACGGCACTTATTGATGTAATAGCGTCGAATAATGCCTTGTATACTCAACTTGATACCGAGCGTTTTTTTAATTGTGTACGCCCATACTACAAGCCTTTCCGGGTAGGTAAAGAGGTTTACCGTGGTGCAAATGCGGGAGATTTTGCCGGCATTAATGTTATTGATATGCTGTTAGGGCTTTGCAATGCCAATGAGCCGAGTTACTCACAAATGCTGGTGGATAAATTTTTATATATGATGCCAGAGGACCAACAAATATTGCGAGAAGCCATGCGTATGCAAAGCTTTATGGATGACTTCTTAAAAGCCGAGCAATATAAACACACAGAGTGGTTTCAAAAGCACGGCAAATTATTTATACAAGTGTGTAAGTTACATGGTGACACCGCTATCGGTCATCATAATCAGTTGGTTGAGAAGTTTATTGCCCAACCGTCACAGCAAATGCAACAACAGCATATAAGCAAAGTAACTGCCAGTGGACCACCTTTACCGGTACTGCTAGATTCCTTAGCTAAATTAAGGGATAGACGTGCAGCAGCTAAGCGAGACGATATTAATACGCGTTTTGATGACTTAAATACGCTAAAACAGTGGATTAACTAATATGGCTAAAAATGATTTTTGTATGCCAAGGGGCTGCTATTTATTAAGCCACTCTGTTGGTCGTCCTCTAAAAAGCACTTTAGAAAATGCTACTGAGCAGTTTTTTACTCCTTGGCAGGAAAGTGCCAAAGAGCCATGGCAGCAATGGCTACCAGCTATAGAAAATTTTACGGGTGCATTAGGGCGGCTATTTAATGCGCCAAGTGAGCAGTTTTGTCCTCAGGTTAACTTATCTAGTGGTTTAACTAAATTGCTTATGTCGCACCCCGTATTTAATAAACCACAGTGCACGGTATTAATGGCGCAGGCCGACTTTCCAAGTATGGGGTTTGTAATGCAAAAAGCACTCCCTGCATGTGCAACAATACGTTTCATCCCCGAGCATGAAGATCTAAGTGATAGGCAGGTATGGCAGCGATATTTAACCCCAGAGATTGATGGTGTGTTTGTTAGTCATGTTTATTCTAATACGGGTGTACAAGCTCCTTTAAACGATATTGTGGCGCTTAGTAAAGTCACGAATACACTCTCAATAATTGATGTGGCGCAATCGGCAGGGGTTATCCCTGTCGATCTAACGGCGTTAAATGCCGATTTTATGATTGGCTCAAGTGTGAAGTGGTTATGCGGGGGGCCAGGTGCGGCCTATTTATGGGTAAATCCAAAGCAAATAACGCAATGTGAACCAAAAGATGTTGGTTGGTTTTCACATCAAAATCCATTCGAGTTTGATATTACGCATTTTCAATATAACGCTAAAACGCTTAGGTTTTGGGGTGGTACGCCTTCTATACTCCCTTATGTTATTGCCGCTGATAGCATTGAATATATTGCCCAGTTTGGTGTGGATAAAGTAAGAGCGCATAATTTGGCGTTGTTAACGTTACTTCAGCAGCAGCTGGCTGCTTTTTTAGTATCGCCAAAGGATAAAGATCAGTGTAGTGGTACCGCTATTTTAGATTTTGCAAAGCACCAACAAAATGTATTAGCGGAATTGGAGGCAGCAAATATAAGTGTGGATGTGCGCAAACTCGGTATTCGTATTTCACCGCACATATACAATACAGCGTCAGAGATACAAGCGTTTATTGCTACGGTGAAAAAGGTAATTAAGGCTGCTGATTAAGCTGTTGTTTTTTTTGAGTGAGTGCCGCTATTTGTTGTTGTGCTTGTTTTATTTGCGGTTCAAATCTTTGTTTAAGTACCGCAGTTTCTGTAGCAATTGCATCTGCAATCGAATCAGCGCCTAAACGATTTGCTTTATCTTGGGTCATGTAACCGACTTGCTGTTTTTTTTGTGCGTATTCTTGTTGGTATTGCTTTATTTTAAGCTCAAGCTTCACAATATCGCGCTCTATTTGTTGCACCTCAAGGTAGTCATCAACTGAGGTATCGATAACTAGGGCGTTTTCAGATTGCAATGCATTGGTTTGCATAATGTTGACGTTTTTAAGCGTGATCACTTTAGCGTCTTTAGCGCAAGGAGTTTGACTGAAAGTCGGCACTCCTTTAATGGTGCATTTAAAAACCGTCACTTCATTTGCCATGCTGACAGTGCAGGCACCTAAAAAACACAGTAGTAATATTAGCTTTGCCATGGTTAAACCTAAGCTGGTTTAAAGTACCATTTATAATGCACTAAGTTGTAACACCATACAATTTGTTTAATTTAATAGCCTAAGTCAAGTATGCCTTCCAAAACGAACAATTCCATAGGTTGTTAAAATTTAGGCACAAAAAAACCACAATTAAGTGGCTTATATTCAGTAATGGTGGAGAGGGAGGGATTCGAACCCTCGATAGAGCTACAAACTCTATACTCCCTTAGCAGGGGAGCTCCTTCGGCCACTCGGACACCTCTCCGACGCATTATTCTGCGTATTATTAATCGGGATAAAACCAATTAATAAAAATAAGTGGTGGAGAGATAGGGATTTGAACCCTAGAGGGGCTATAAACCCCTGCCGGTTTTCAAGACCGGTGCATTCGACCACTCTGCCATCTCTCCACGTCGTGATGCAGGATAATACTTAGGAGAGTAGTCTGTGTAAATAGCAAAAAGATCGTTTGCTTAAAAAGTGAGCGTAAATGCGGTTTTTTTTATAAATAATGAAGATTTAAGGTGATTTTTAGCTATGAGGTGGCTGGCAGCAAACAGGAGGAGCTAAAGAAGAGTCTTCATTAGAGGTTGGGTGTTTGCTGCAACAATACAAAATCATGGTTGGGTGATTATTTGTATTGAATTGCACCGCCAAGTGCTAATTTTTTTCCGTAACGGTTAAGTTTAGCTAGCATTTTTGCTTTGCGATTAGTTGGCTTAACGGCAACGTGAGTTGTGGCTGTTTGGTTAAGTGTATTAATTGGGTTCATTTTATTCGCTCCATGGTTGTGTCTGTTGAAAACATGTGCATTTTGCACGCAGGGTGGTTAAAAATAAAGCGATAAAAATTACTGGTGAAGTATTAGTTTTTTTAATCCGAAATCGTTTTATTAATTTGTCGTTCAACTACTGGTTTATTATTTTTTGTATAATTATTCATCTTGGCTCATTGCTATGTCGCTTTTATATGGGGTCTTTTCGGTTTTTTTGAGTTTAAACTGTTTATAAAAAGAGTTTTTTGAATATTTATTCAGATTAAATTATTTTGTATTGGTTGGGCTTAACTTTACTTTGTTCAAAGATTTAACATGTTATTTATAGGTGGTTAATTATTTATCAGATAAGAGCAGTAAATAAACGATCAAAATAGTGTTGCGAGGTTTTTAAATTATAAAAAAAGTGCCTAGGTTACTAGGCACTTTGGAGTTAGTTGCGTTTTAAAACGCTTCTAACTGGGGAACGTACCATCTCATGAATATAAATCTAAAAAGATGGGTTTAATTATGTTTGCAATTTGGGCTTACAATCATCAGCTTGGGTGGCATTTTAACTATTCTAGAGCGAAGCGAAGATTATACTTTGGTTTGTATTTTACTATGAAGCCACAAAACAATGCTGCACAGCAAGAGTAGATCCGCTCAACAGTCTATTATTTGAGTTAAATGGTTTTAAATAGGGTATAAAAGGCAAAATGCGGCATAGCTTAAAAGCAAATGCCGCAAAGGGAGATTAATGCGGGGTATTATTCTATTAGTGCTGTTTAATAGTAAATAGCTCATAGCCTTTTAATGCAGGAACTTGAGCGGTTAGTTGCGTTTCTTGTTGTGCTATTTCAACAAAATCATCACATAATGAATTTGCACGCTTTTCAAGTGTTTTGGCATGCAGCTCTACTTTTTCTTCTATTTGTGCGCCCATATTTTCCATGCGCTCTTCAAATGCTTGCATGTCACCGCCTGAACTCATTAACTCAGAGCCCAATGCCACTAAAATGCTGCCCATTGATTCCATTACTGCTGATTCTACTGCTGTTTCTATTTGCTTTTCAAACTGCTGTTCAAAGTTTTCACCAAATTGAGTAAAGCTTTGTTGACCCATTACAAAAGTACCTTGCTGATAAAAGGTGCTTTCAACCTCTTGATGAATATCGTCCATTAAGGCTGAAATATTATCGAGGCCGTTAATATTAAACGCATTTGCAACTTCTTCTAATGTTACACCTGCAATTTTAACCCCTTCAAGGGCAATATTGGCCACTTCAGGTAATTGCACGCGTAAATTGTCTGTGTAGTCGGTCATTGCTTGGCGCTGTGCACTATTTAATGCTACTTGCTCGCCATTGATAGACAGCTCACCTTCAGCGGTAAATAGCATGTGCTGATTATTGGCTTTAAAAATTTCTAATTCATTAGGTTTGATGCGCACATCGTTCTTAAATTCAACGTTACATTCATCGTTACTAAATGAAATTGAAGAGTCGCTAGTATTGTGAGCCATTGCTACTGGAGCGCACATTATCGCGCTAACTAATAATAATTTTTTCATGTTTATTCTCTGCTTTTTGCTGATGATAATTAACTTATAACAAGTTTGATGCCAATTATTTTTAATGTTTTAAAACAATGGCTTGAGATTTTTTGAATGCTTTAAAGCCGAAAGTGTACTCATTGAAAATACTAAAATATGGTCAAAATAACCAACAATTAAATGCTAATAAATAAAATTTATCGATACGATAAAAAACTCTCACTTTCCACAATTCAAATTTAACGCTATTTATTCACAATACTGACACAGAGACTATTTAGGATAGCTATGTGGCTTTATTTTGACGTAAATTTGTACAGATAATTTATGTTGAACATTTTAATTTCACCAATTATCGCGATATAGAAATCCGTAATTGGTCTCAAACACTTTATGGAGTGGGTTGTGGGTAAGACATTTAGTTACGATGCGCTAGATGATGATTTTGTTGAAGACGAATACGAAATGGTCGGGCGTAATCAACACGACAAGAAAAAGCAAAAGGTGAAAAGAAAGTTAGAGGATTACCTTGAGCAAAAACGCTTGCGTAAAAATCTAGGTGAAGATGACTTAAACGATTATATTGATTAAGCTCTCGCTAGTACAAATAAGCGTTACAGTTTGTAATAAAGAGGCTTTGTGCCTCTTTATAGTTTTTTGGGGTTAAGCCTTAGCTGCAAGCAGAGCTTTTTCAATTACTTTTTCTAGTTTTTCAGGTTTAGTAATAGGTGCAAAGCGCTTAATAGGTGTACCATCTGCCGCTACTAAAAACTTAGTGAAGTTCCACTTAATTTTTCGGGTTAAAAACCCCGGTAGTACAGACTTTAAATAGCGGAAAACAGAATCTGTATGCTGGCCATTTACATTCACTTTTTCTGCGATTAAAAAACTAACCCCGTAATTTATTAAACAACCTTGCGCTATTTGCTCAGCGTCGCCGGGCTCTTGTTGACCAAATTGGTTACATGGAAAGCCTATAATGATCAAACCTTGGCTTGCATACTTTTCATGTAATGCTTGCAATGACTGATATTGATAAGTTAATCCACATTCACTTGCGGTATTTACGATTAATACAACTTTACCTTCAAACTCTTTAAAGTCGATTGGCTGGCCTTGTAGGCTGGTAGTCTTTAGTTGATGGAATGGGTGCATATAAATACGCTTATTATTTGTTTATTTTGCATAGTCTAACCCTTGTGTGATGATCTACAAAGTCTAAGTCACTTTTACAGCGCTTACTGCTAATTTAAAATTAAAAATAGCCCCATACCGGCCAAGGTAGTTAAGTAAATATTATGCGTTTTGTAAGCAACAACAATAGCGACTATGGCAGCACTGAGATAAGGGTTTTGCCAGTTTAGATTAATACCTTCGTCATTTATAAATACAATTGGCACCCAAATCGCCGTTAGTACCGCAGGTGCACTAAAGCTCAAAAACTGTTGCATTTTAGGCCCTACTTTAAATGGCAAGGCGCGGTGTAAGAATAAATAGCGAGTAAAAAAAGTAATACATGCCATTAGTAAAATAGTGGTCATCATTTTTTGGCACCCTTATTTTGCACTAATCTGGTAACAGCGTAACCTGCGCTCATTGCTAGAAGCGCAGAGCATACTAACCATAATTCAAAGCCTGTGCTTTTTAATAAAGTGGCACTGCTCCCTGCAACAATGACTGTAACTAGAGTAGCTAAGTTTTTAATCCCTGGAATTACTAAGGCAATAAAAGTTGCTGCAATAGCAAAATCGAGTCCTAAATTAGTGAGATCTGGAAGCATAGTACCGGCTACAATGCCAATTAGAGTCCAAATATTCCAAGCAATGTAAAAGCTAAAACCTGCGCTCAATGCATAAATTAAACGGGTTTTAGTACGATAGGCGCGAGGGTGGTGCGAAAAGGCAAACAGTTCATCAGTTAACACAAAGCTGACAGGAAGGCGCCAACGCATGGGTTGCTCAATCACTTTGTGACGAACCGCCAAGCCATATAAAAAATGGCGAGAGCTAATAATAAACGTGGTAAAAAGAATGGTTAGTAGAGGGGTATTACCAGCAATGAGCTCAATTGCAACCAGCTGCGCCGAGCCTGCAAATACCAGTAGCGACATGGCTTGAGTTTCAAAAGGGGTAAAGCCATTTTGTATTGCTAACGAGCCACATAAAATGCCCCAAGGAATAACCGCTAAACACAGTGGTAGCATATCTAAAAAGCCTTTTAATACTGGTTTTTTAATTGATTGCATGTGTTTTACTCTGCGCACTGGTAGAAAGACTCATCGGGATACCTTAATATTGAGAAGCTAAAATAGTTAGCGTTTTAGATGATACTTTTTTTTAGGGAAGGTGCAATGTTTAAGGTAAAAGTGTGGGATGGTTTTGTAAGAAGCTTTCATTGGTTATTAGTATTGAGTATTGCTGCGCTTTATTTTAGTGCAGAAGAAGGCATGATCGAACTTCATTTTGTAGTTGGCTTTTTTACTTTAGCGCTTATTTCAACACGGATTATATGGGGTCTTATAGGCAGTAAAACGGCAAGAATATCGGCATTACTGCATTCTCCTAAATCGGCGCTTGCTTCTTTTAGCGGCAAAAAAATAAATGATGTGGGCCATTCTGCACCAGGTAGTTATATGGTGTTATTATTTTTTATCCTGATTATTACGCAACTGGTTAGTGGTTTAACGAGCAGTGATGGCATTTTAACTGATGGCCCGTTAGCGCAGTATGTATCGAGTGATACGATTGATTTTGCCAATTGGTTGCACCATATTAATTTTGATATTTTATTTTATGCGATTATTTTGCATGTTGTGGCTATTATTGCTTACAAAGTCAAAGGCAAGCCTTTGGTCAAAGCAATGATCACCGGTAATAAAGCACTAGCAACAAAAAGCTCAGAGCCAGAGACAAAGGCACCATGGGTTGCATGGGTTATATTTTTGCTACTACTGGTTTTATTAATGAGTACCTGGGGAAGTGAGCATTTAAGTTATTTGCTTAGTTAAAAAAAGTGGCGCTAATACAGCGCCATTTTTGTTCTTAATACACCGTATATATTAGTCTTTGAATTGCTTATGACAATCTTTACAGCCTTTAGCCCATGCACCAAACGCTTTACCAATAACAGCTTTGTCACCGGTTTGAGCTGCTACAGCAAGTTCATCAGCATATTGTTGAAATGCTGTCGCTTTTTTCATAAAAGTATCGTTTTCAGACCATACTGCAGGAAGTGCTGATGTATCACCCTTATCAGTACCTGCGTAAAAAGCTTCCCAAGGCATTTTAGACAATGCCGCTGCGTTATTTGCACGCTGCTTAAATTGCTCTGCATCAAAAGGAATTTTACCCTTGAGCATGGCACCCATATCGCCTATTTGAACTGAAATCATAGAAAATGCAGCTTGGCGATATTCAATCGCATCGCTTGGCTCTTTGAATGCAGAATTTGCAGATACGCTAAATGCGCATGTAGATAGTAACGCCCCGATAAATACTAGCTTCAATTTCACTTTACTCTACTCCTTTAAGGGTTCTTTAATTATCTTTGTATCTTAGCTCAGGCTTTAGTTCAAGATAAAGAGCTGGTTTTAGTCATTTATATCAATATCAGCAAATATCATTCCTCGTCGCATGCTACGTGTCGCTAAGAATACCTCGCCAAGTAATGACATAAATGCACATATTAGCAATGCCATGGCACCAACAAAACAACTACCGATAGTAACACCTAAATTAATCGATTGTATGTGCGATAAAAACAACAGCATAACTACGGCACATACTAATAATGCGCTTAAGACACTTAAACTAAATGCAATATGAATGCAGCGGGAGCGCTTAAGAAGAGCTCTTAATTCTGTAGTTAGAGACAAGTTAAACTCTTCATCAGTACTAACTTTTAATTTTCGCTCTAACTGCCTGGCTCTGTCAGTAATACGCGCTAAGCGATTAGATAATACCCCGAGTGTTGCCGCAATACCTGTAATTAAAAAAACAGGGGCAACGGCTGTTTGAATGACTTTAGCCATAGTTAAAATATTAATTACATCGTTGTTCATATATCTCTCAATTTAAATTATTCATTTACAATGCTTTACAAAGTAAATGTTGTTCTTTTTCTTTTAAATCAGTGTCTTGCGATGGGCTTTAAGGCGGTTGTTATTTTAATGTAGCAATACTGTTGCGCGCACGAAGGGTGGCGTTTTATATTCGCCTATATAGTAAAAAAATTAAATATAGTAAATACAATAATACATAACCTATCCTAGGGGAAACAATGTCTAAAAATATAATTAAAAGAACAGCAATAGCTACAGCTGTATCAGGTGCATTTGTGGCAACATTTGCCAACGCAGTAGCTTTGCCTAACGCGACAATTAATTACACCCAAGCAGAAAAAGTAAAAGAGATAGTTGCTGATAAAAAAGCGCCATCTGCACATATGATTGTTTTAAAAGCAAAAACCTCAGTTGATGCTGTTGCTGCTGGGACTTATCATGTGTCTTCAAATCGAGAAATAACGGCGCAAATTGAGCAGCTTCAAGATATGATGACTGTTGAGTTAAATAGTCTAGATTTTAATGCAAAAATAATTGGTAAAACTAAGATTTTAGCGCCAACGTTAATTGTTCAAGCAACGCCTGAGGCGTTAGCTGAAATTGAAAAAGATGATCGCGTTGCTAAAGTTTTACCAATGTTCGATCGCGAATTGCATGTTGCAGCAAGCTCTGAATATATCAACGCTAAACCACTTATTACTGACGGTATAGCAAGTGGTAAAGGCCAACGTGTTGCAGTGCTTGATACGGGAATCGACTACACGCATGCGGCATTTGGTGGTGCAGGCACAGTTGAGGCTTATGAAGCAGCTCAAGCTGATCCAACATCAGTTGCATGGCCACAAGGTATTGTTCAAGGTGGTTATGATTTTATACGTGATGATGCTGACCCTATTGAAAATGATGCCGCTAATTCACCTTCTACAGGTGATCCCACCAATCATGGTACATCTTCTGCAAACTCAGTAAATGGTATTGCACCTGATGTTGAACTTTACGCTTACTCAGTATGTGGTGGTGGTTGTCCTGGCGATGCACAAGCTGCTGCTCTAGAAGCTGCAATGGATCCTAACGGTGATGGCGATATTTCAGATCGTGTTGATGTAATGAATATGTCTCTTGGTGGTGAGTTTGGTGACACTTACACCGGTGGTGGTACACAATACTTAGTTCAACGTGCAGTTGAGTTAGGTGTGAATATGGTTATTTCTGCTGGTAATGATGGCGATAATCCTTTCCGTGTTGGTGGTCCAAGTACTACACCTAACGCACTATCTGTTGGCGCTATGACTCACCCAACAACTGAAGTAGGTGTTGCATCAGGTACTGTTGCTGGCGTTGAAGGTAATATCCAGGCATCAGGTTTTGGTCCTCAAGAAGATTTTGCTATTTCAGGTGCCGATATTGAGTTAGTTTATCCTGAAACAAACGCAGATGGTTGTGCTGAATTTGCTGCAGATGTTGACTTTACAGGTAAAGCAGTATTAATTGACCGAGGTTCATGTAACTTTACGGATAAAGTTTTACATGCTCAGGCTAAAGGTGCTGAGTTTGTAATGATTGCAAATAATGAAGATGATGGTACCCCTGCATCTATGGGGGGCTTTGATGCCGCGGTTACAATTAAAAATATAGGTATTAACTTTGCTGCAGGCTCTGCTTTAAAGACGCAATTAGCTGCAGGCGGTCCTGCTACATTTGATATTAGTGTTGAAATAAAAACAACTGCAGGTGCTGTTGCAACATTCTCATCTCGTGGTCCTTCTATGGATGGTTTATTAAAACCAGAAATTACAGCGCCAGGAACAAGTATAATGGTTGCAGCTGCAGGAACTCAGGATAAGCTAGCTCCTGTAAATGGTACATCTTTCTCAGGCCCAATTACAGCCGGTGCTGTTGCAATGATTCGTGAAGCACACCCTGAGCGTAATGCGTTTGAGATTAAAGCAACAATTATGAATGCAGCAAACTTAAACGTAACTAATGAACCTCTAGCGATCAATCCTGATTCAGAGCTTGCGCCAATTAGTATGATAGGTGCAGGTTTAGTCGATGTAACTAAAGCGGCTAATTTGCCAGTTGCAGCTTGGGTAAATAATAGCGAGTTTGATACTAAACAAGCCGCACTATCTTATGGCTTAGTAAGCCTAGCGGAAACAGGTTCAATTACTAAAACGGTAACAGTTAAAAACTTCTCTGCAGATGCAAAAACGTATAACCTGCGTACTGAAGCTCGTTACCAAAGTGATATTGATACGGACGCAGTTAGCTGGGATTTCCCTGCATCTATAACAGTTCCGGCCGGTCAAGTGACTACTTTTGACATTACGATGACGGTTGATCCAAGTAAATTACCTGCATGGGAATTAGAAAACCCATTCAGTGCAGATGATATTGCAGCAAGAAGCGCGGCATTAACATCAGTAGAGTTTGATGGTGCGTTAGTATTTGACGATGCATCTACAGATGGCGATCACGATTTACATGTTGTTTATCATGCAATGCCAAAAGCCGTGACTCAGTTGAGCTTCTCACCTGAAACTATTAAAAATGAAATGGCGTTAGTTGTTGAAAATACAGGTCAAGTTGAAGTTTTCCCGCAAGCTGAAAGCATTGTGGCAATGGGTGAAGAAAAATCAGTTGAAGACGCTGAATTTAATATCCTAGCTACTACATTCTCAGCAATTAATGATGATTCTTGTGGTTCAGGTATCTTTATTACTTCATCGATCCAGTTACGAGATCCGTTAACTCATACTTTCCAAGCGGGCTATAGGATTGAAATTGATACAGATAATGATGGCTTTGCAGATCAGTTTTTACAAAACCTAAATGATCGCGGTCGTAGAACTGCATTCCCTGGCCGTAGCCGTACATTAATTGGTACAACTGATGGTGCTGGCAATGATGCATGGCAATGGGGTACACCGTTAATACATGAGGCAGGTGGAAATACTATTACCTTTACCGGCTGTTCAGAGTTCATGAATATCGATGCGTCGCTTCTTGGTGAACCAATGAACTTCAAAGTATCTGTAGGTCACCCTAGTTATCAGTCAGGCATTTTCACTGAAACTGATAGCGTAACTGGAACCGCGGTATTTGGTATTCAACCTCAGGTTACAATTTCGCCTTATGGGGCAACTGAAACGGATGAAAAAAATAGCGTAACAGGTTCTGCAGTATTTGATGTTCAGCTTGGTACTGAAATGGCAACTGATGAAGTGGTTACTTCAATCAAGCCAGGAGAAAAAGCGGTAGTATCAGCAAATGGTCCTTTTGTACTATCATCAGGTACTAACATTATTAAAGTGATGGCAGCTGAAGACCTAGAATTACCGGACGTTGAAGCACCAATGTTGATTGGTGGTGAGTTTAGTGTTTCTGAAGATGCAGCTGATGGAACCGTGGTAGGTGCGTTTACTATTGAAGAATCAGATTTAGACTTGGCAGTTTCAGAGTACTACGTTCAATCTAATACAAACCTTGGTTTTGCAGTTGATGCAGAAGGCCAAATTGTGGTTGCAGATACAACTTTATTAGCGGGTGATACATCTGCAGAAATGGAAGTTGTTGCGATTGATGTTCGTGGTAATGTATCTGCACCTGCAATGGTAACAATATCCGTTACTAAAGTAGCACCTCCTGTTGTTACTCCTGAGCCTGCTAAGAAAAGCTCTTCAGGTTCATTAGCTTGGCTAACATTGCTAGTAGCGCCATTTGCATTTATGCGTCGTCGTAAGCAAAAGTAATGTACTAACTTAAATGTTTATAAAAGGGAGCTTCGGCTCCCTTTTTACATAGCTTCACAAACTAAATCTCCGTGCTATTAAATATTAGGTATATTTAATAAAAATAAAAACTACAGAGATTCCAATCAATGAAACACACCCCATTTGTTCTTACTTTTATATCCTTAGCTATTTTAGGGGGATGTAATAAAGCCCCTGATGTTGAGCAATCAGCAAAGGTTGAAAATGTAGCTGCTCAAACCGAAGTCATGCCGCCGATTGCGAAGAAAGTGCCATATGAAATGACAATCCATGGCGACACTCGCATCGATGATTATTATTGGATGCGTGATGATGAGCGTAAAGCTCCTGAGGTAATTAGTTACCTAGAGGCTGAAAATGCTTACACAGATGAAATGCTTGCGCATACTAAAACACTGCAAAGTAGTTTATTTGAAGAGCTTAAAGGGCGAATTCAAAAAGATGATGACTCTGTTCCAGTAAAAGACGGAGAGTACTATTACTCGTCGCAAACTCGCGGCGATAACGAGTATGCTACTTATTTACGCAGTAGTGATTTTGCAGGCACCGATCAGGAAGTTATTTTAGACGTCAATGAACTAGCTAAAGGCCATGACTATTTTGCAGTTAGTGGTCTGAGTGTCAGCCCAAATGATAACTTAATGGCGTATGGTGAAGATACGGTGAGCCGCCGTGTTTACAATATAAAAATTAAAGATTTAAGCACTGGTAAATTATTAGAAGACACGCTTGAAGGCACCAGTGGTTATGTTGTGTGGGCGAACGATAATAAAACTGTTTATTACATTAAAAAAGATGCGCAAACCTTACTCGGTTACCAAGTTTATCGTCATACGCTTGGTACACCACAAAGCGATGATGAGCTTGTATACGAAGAAAAAGATACGAGCTATTACACTGGTATGAGCAAGAGCAAAGACGGCTCAGAAATTTATATTTGGCATAGCAGTACTGATGCATCGGGTTTGTCAGTACTTAGTGCAAACGATATAAATGCTAAGCCAAAGCGCTTAATTGAGCGTGAAGCCAACCTTGAGTACAGCATTTCCAAATTAGGTAATACTTATTACATTGTGACTAATTTAAATGCGGTTAACTTTCAGCTAATGAAGGTCGATATTGATAAAGCCGGTGATAAATCGAATTGGCAAAGTGTGATCCCTGCGCGCGAGGATATTAAACTTGAAGGCGTAGAGTTATTTAATGACTACTTAGTATACCAACAACGCGAAATGGGCCAATCAACACTGATTGCACGTAATTTAACATCGGGCAAAGAGTTACCACTAAGCTTTAACGACAGTGCATATACAATTAATGCGTACGGTAACAACGAATTAGAAAGCGATACGCTGCGCGTTTACTACACCAGTATGACCACTCCGGGTTCATCTTATGATGTTAATTTGGCGACTGGCGAAAAAACATTATTGAAGCAACAAACGGTATTAGGTGACTTTAACGCGGATAACTATGCGTCTGAGCGTATTTTTGTCACAGCACGCGATGGCGTAAAAGTACCGGTGAGTTTGGTGTATCGAAAAGAGCTATTTAAAAAAGATGGCACTAACCCATTATTGCAATACGGCTATGGTTCGTATGGTGCAACAATGGATCCTAGTTTTTCTTCTGCACGATTAACGTTGCTTGACCGTGGTTTTGTATTTGCAATTGCCCACGTACGTGGTTCGCAAATGTTAGGGCGCCCGTGGTACGAAGCGGGTAAATTACTCACTAAAAAGAATACGTTTAACGACTTTGTAGATGTTACTAAGTCATTGGTAGCCCAAGGTTATGGCGATAAAGAGCAAATTTTTGCCCAAGGTGGCAGTGCTGGTGGTTTATTAATGGGCGCAGTGGCAAACCAAGCGCCTGAGCTATATAAAGGTATGGTGGCTGCGGTTCCATTTGTTGATGTGGTTACTACTATGCTTGATGAGACTATTCCGCTTACAACTAACGAGTATGGTGAGTGGGGTAACCCTAACGAGAAAGAATATTACGATTATATGTTGTCGTACTCACCGTACGATCAAGTTAGTAAACAAGACTACCCTAATATGTTAGTAACAACAGGTTTGCACGACTCACAGGTTCAATATTTTGAGCCAGCAAAGTGGGTTGCAAAGCTGCGTGACTACAAAACAGATGATAATAAACTACTATTTAAAATAGACATGGAAGCTGGCCATGGAGGTGCGTCTGGTCGTTTTAAACGCTTGGAGGACACGGCACTTAACTATGCATTTATGCTTGATTTAGCTGGTAAAAATAAGTAATAAAATAAAAGCGTAGCTTTTTAAGTGACCCCCAGTAGTTGTATATTGTAATTACTGGGGGTTTTTTATATTTGAATTGCCGCCAATTAAAGCTGCTTGGTATTAGCGCAAAATAGTAATAGTATATTGAGTTAAATTACGGTGTTTTACGAAAAGGGAAAATGTAATGGAACAAAATCAAGAGATTAAAGTCGTCAATAAAGATGACCGCACCTGGGCAATGCTATGTCATTTAAGTGCATTAGCGGGGTTTATTGTGCCATTCGGCTCGGTGCTAGGTCCCCTTATTATCTGGCTAATTAAAAAAGATGAAATGCCTCTAGTTGATATACACGGTAAAAAAGCGCTTAACTTTCAAATTACTATGGCTATAGCTTACTTTGTGTGTTTTTTACTAATTTTTGCAGCTGTTGGTTTACTACTGTTACCTATGGTCGCTATTTTTTCATTTGTGATGGTGGTTATCGCAAGCGTGAAAGCCAACGATGGTAAAGAGTTTAATTACCCCCTTAGCTTAAATTTAATAAAATAAGCGTTTTGATTTAAGTTAAAAAGTCGTTCAAACCCAGCTTAATTGCTGGGTTTAGTTTTTAGTCATAAGGGAAAAATGCTCTATATAACATTATTTTTTACAGCATTTATATCGGCTACGTTATTACCCAGCTCGTCTGAAGTATTGATGGGTGGGATGATAATGCAAGGTAATACTAACTTATGGCTAATTTGGTTTGCAGCAACCTTAGGCAATGTATTAGGCAGTTGTGTTAATTATTGGCTTGGAACACAAGCATTACGCTTTAAAGATAAAAAATGGTTTCCAGTTTCTGAAAAAGGGCTCAAAAAAGCGCAAAAGCAGTTTAATAAATATGGGATATATAGCTTACTGTTTGCGTGGTTACCTATTGTTGGCGATCCACTAACTGTTATTGGCGGCGTGTTTAAAGTGCGCTTTAGTATGTTTTTAGTGCTAGTAACACTCGGCAAAGGGCTACGTTATTTAGCTGTAATAGCCCTTGCCGTTGGATTATTTGTGCCAGTCCAGAGTTAGCGACACAGAGTCTGCAAAGCGCAGCGCATGAGGTTTATCCACTCGGGCTTTGGCGTAATTTACACTTGGGTGCGAGTGGCAAACAGCAAGAATTTCAGCAACTAATTTTTCTAACAATAAAAAGTGACCCTGTTCAACTAAGGTAATTACTTCTTTAGTAATTACCTTGTAGTTAAGTGCTTGTTCTACTTCATCAGTTTCACAAGCTTGATCAGCCGGATAATGAATTTCTAAATTAATGACTACATCTTGTTTTTTTTCACGTTCATCTGGATTAAAGCCAATAAACGTGCGTAGCCGTAAGTTAGTTACATTAATTATTGCGTTTGCCATAGATTATCCTTTGATCAGCTGTAAAAACTCATTACGTGTTTTCGGATCGGCTCTAAAGTTACCAAGCATAACCGAGGTACGCATACTTGAATTTTGTTTTTCTACGCCACGCATCATCATACACATGTGTTTTGCTTCAACAATTACACCTACACCTTTTGCACCGGTTACTTCCTCGACCGCTTTAGCAATCTGATGGGTAAGTTGCTCTTGAATTTGAAAACGCCGAGAGAACATATCCACAATACGTGCAAACTTAGACAAACCTAATACTTTGCCATCAGGAATATAAGCGATATGACAGCGGCCAATAAATGGTAATAAATGATGCTCACACATAGAGTAAAGCTCTATGTCTTGTATTAATACCATATCGTCAGCATCTGAGGTAAATACTGCATTATTAGTGATTTCGTTAAGCGTTTGGCGGTAACCTTGAGTTAGGTACTCCATCGCTTTTGCAGCGCGTTTTGGAGTATCGAGCAACCCTTCACGTTCTGCATCTTCACCGACTGCGGTTATAATTTTTTGATAGCTTTCTTTTAATTCGTTATGCATAAGTTTCTCGTTTATTTAGATGGCTTACTTAAGATGGCGACCACCATCAACAGGTAAAGCACGGCCTGTGATGTAATGGCTGTTCAGTAGTAGGTCGATACTATTGATAATTTCTTGGCATCCAGGTTCGATACCCATTAATGATTTTTTTAAAGTTTTAGCGCGATACTGCTCATCATCATGTTGATTAAAAATAATTAATGATGGTGCGACTGAATTCACTTTAATATTCGGTGCATATTTAGCACTAAATGATTTGGTTAAATTATCCAAGGCGGCTTTGCTGGCCGCATAGGCTAAGTGTTTTGGGCTGCCAGTTTCCACTACGTAATCAGTTAGATGAATAATGTCAGCGGGCTTAGCGTGAGACGCCTGATAATTTAATAGTAAATCTGCACAGCGTAAGTTTACCAAGTACGGTGTTTTTGCATGAATGCGCATCATATTGTCAAACAGCTGCTCAAACTGAGGGTTGTTAGCTTCACAGTCCCAGCTTGATGCATTATGAATTATCGCGCTTAGTGAGTCAGTCTGTGCTTTAAGTAATGTAATAAAAGTATTAATACCCTCATCAGAACTAAAGTCAGCATAAAGACAGATCGCCCCTTGTTGTTCTAGCAAATCTACCGCTTTATGGCGGGTACGATAAGTAATAATGACCGCTTGCCCTTGGGCTATAAAATGCTGTGCAAGCGCAAGTCCAATACGTTGTCCTGCGCCAGTAATCAAAATAGGGGGGGTCATAAAATATAAAACTCTCTGTTGGCAAGCGTTAAGGTTAACCGTTAAAATTTAAGCCACTTATTTTCACGCCATTTTTACGTAAAATATAAGCGGCTCGATCAGTTAAATCACACTTATAATATTGATTTAAAAAGCATCGTATATTGTTGGAATAGGCTGGCGCTTATGTTGCGTGCGTTGGTAAATTGCAATCAGTGTTTGCTCCACATGCTCAGAGACTGGTTTACCTTCTAAAAAGTCATCAATTTCTTCATAGCTTAAGCCTAGTGCTTCCTCGTCAGTTAAACCTGGTCTATCACTTTCTAAATCGGCAGTAGGTGCTTTTTCAACTAACAAAGCAGGTGCACCTAATGCTGTTGCCAATGCTCTAACCTGACGTTTAGATAGACCAAACAAAGGTGCTAAATCGCAGGCGCCATCGCCAAACTTAGTATAAAAACCAGTAATGTTTTCGGCGCTATGGTCGGTACCTACAACGAGCCCTTGGCAAAACCCAGCAATTTCATATTGTGCAATCATGCGTTGGCGTGCTTTCACATTGCCTTTAATAAAGTCTATTTTTTCTTGTGTTGGCAATGGCTGATTATTGCCAGCTAAAGTTGCCATCGTTTGCTCGTGCAGTGCGTCGGTTGCAGGCTGAATATTGACTGTCATACGGGTGCTGGGTTTAATAAAATCAACCGCCATTTGTGCTTCGCTTTCATCTGCTTGCACTCCATACGGTAAGCGCACAGCAATAAATTGATACTGTGTATCTTGGTGTTCTTGATTAAGCTCATTAATAGCAAGTTGGCATAATCGGCCACAGGTTGATGAGTCTACACCGCCACTAATACCTAGTACCAGTGAAGTTGAGTATGCGGCTTTTAAACGTGCTTTAATAAAATTTACTCGGCGTTTAATTTCAGCGTTAACATCAATACTAGGCTGAACTTTCATTTCAGCCATAATTTCGGCGCGCATGGCCCGCTCCTTAAAGTTAAAAAGTTTTAATGCTCAAAAAAGAATAGCTATTATGTGATTTCAAATTACACAATTAAAGCCCTATATACTCTTTTATTTGTTTAAGTTGAGCTTTTAGTTCGTTAATTTCAGCAAGTAGATCATTGAGCTCTTGATTTTTTAACTCGTCAGTAATGGTCTGTGTTGCTATTGGCTCATCGTTTTCTGCAGAAGGTGCTGTAAATAAGTGAATATAACGGCTATCACGCTTACCAGATTCGCGAGGTAGTTTTTTTACATGGCTGTTTTCAATCAATTGTTCAAGCGATATTTCAACGTCGTCAATACTGGTAAAGTCAGCTAATCGAGCGCAACGGGTTTTTAATTCACCGGGTGTTTGAGCTCCCCGCAATAATAATAAACATATAATGGCGCGTTGTTGTGCGTTAAATTGTAAGTGGCTAAATTGTGTATTACAAAAGCGATGGTCGTATTTAGATACACGCCCACTGAGACCTTCATCTTCTGTTACCAAGCGTAAGTCGATTAATTCTGCAATGGTAGCCTGAACTTGCTGTTGGCTTAATTCGAGCACAGGAGCGCGATTTGATTTTTGATTACAGGCATTCGTTAAGGCATTTAATGATAGTGGGTAATGTTCAGGCGTTGTTGTTTGCTTTTCCAATAAACAGCCAATAACTCTTTGTTGTTCAACTGATAACTGCATAATATCCCTTACTTCATCGATTCTATTTTAAGCTTACACTGTTATTTAGCGCTAAGCCATTGTTGCAATTTAGCATGCATAGCAGGGCCATCGAGAGGTTTACTTAAATAGTCGTTCATACCGGCATTTAAACATTTGTCTTTATCTCCGCGCATTGCATTAGCCGTTAGTGCAATAATGGGGATGGTTTGATTCTCTAGACCCGCGAGGCCCTCTCTAATAGCCATGGTAGCTTGGTATCCATCCATAATAGGCATTTGGCAATCCATTAGAATAAGTTGATAAGTGTTTGCGTTTGCTTGGTTTAATTTCGTTAGTGCATCCTCGCCATCCTCTGCAATATCAAAAGTGAGCTCGGCTTGTTTTAATAATGCACAGGCAACTACTTGATTTACTTTGTTATCCTCTACTAACAACACATGGCCTTTCGCTTTTTTAGGTGTATTAATCGCTGGAGGGAGCGCTAACTCTTTGGGCTGTGCTGCCAATGTTACTTTTACCAGCGTGTCATACAAACCAATAGCGGTGAGTGGTTTAAAAATTAAGGCTGCTTCATTGTTTCCATAAAATAAATTGCTTTTTGAATAGCTCATTGGAGCCATAATCAGAATATGACTGTTCACTAAAAAATGTTTCAACTTTTCAGCCAAGGGGTGTGCTACAGGCTCCAAAAAGCTTGTATCAATAATTGCCACATCCGGCGGTGTTTGTTGATTATTAGTTATATAAGTTTCAACTTCTTTATAATCACACACTGCACTGACATCTGCGCCCCATAGCGTTAATTGCTTTTCGATGATGGTGGCATTCATCTCGCTATTATCAACAATGAGTATTCGCTTTGCTTGTATATGTTGGCAATCTAAATCAAATGCTTGGTCTATCACTGAGGTAATGTTGACTGAAAAAGTAAAGGTGCTGCCTTCATTAGGTAGGCTATATACACTTACTTCGCCTCCCATGAGTTCGCACAGCTGCTTAACTATTGCCAAGCCTAAACCGGTGCCGCCATATTGGCGGGTTGTTGATGCATCAGCTTGAGTAAAAGAATCAAATAACTGTTTTTGCTTCTCTAAACTAATACCAATGCCGGTATCAATAATCGCACATTCTAAAGTCGTATCATCGAGAGTTTTTTCTATAGTAGCGGTTACCAGTACTTGTCCGTTTTGAGTAAATTTAACGGCATTGGCAATCAAATTATTTAAAATTTGTCGCAATCTATTTGGATCACACACAATCTCACTGGTGCTTACATGCGTAGTATCTAAAATCAATTGGGTGTTATTGCTTTCGGCCTTGAGCGCAAACGACTCCACAATTTCGCCGAGTAATTGTGGTAGATTAAATTGAATGCTTTCTATGTCTAACTTACCAGCTTCTATTTTAGAAAAGTCTAAAATATCATTAATAATCCCTAATAAAGATTCTGCTGACGACTGGGCAAGTTTAATATGATGACGTTGTTGCTGATCAAGAGAGGTCGCCTGAATGATATTAAGCATACCTAACACCCCATTCATCGGGGTGCGAATTTCATGACTCATGCTGGCTAAAAACTCACTTTTAGCGATCACCGCTTGTTCAGCGGCTTCTTTTGCCATTACTAGTTCTGCTTCCGTTTCTATGCGCTGTTCACTAGAGTAAAGGCTTCCTATTAGTGCGCCGATTGCAATTAAAAAACCTTCTTCGTTTTGCGTCCATGCTCTAACGCTTGCTTGTTCTGCGCATACAACACCAATTGATCCGCTGCCTGCGGGGATCATTACACAGAGCATTGCTTTTATAGATGAAGGTTCTAGGTAGCTTTTTGCTAAGGGTGCGAGGCAAGCTTGTTGTTGAGCATTCTGGGCGCTAAAAACGGCTTTCTTTTCTAGGGTGGTAAAAAAATCAGGAATGTCTTGCTGGCGCCAAGGGGTATTATTATCACTGTTATTTTGGCTATAACTTGCAATAGGACTCAGTTGAGTTTTGTGCTTATCAAACAAGCGAATGCTTACTGTATTCACTTTAAGTGCACGACACACCGCACGAGTAATTAGCTCTTTAGATTCGCTAAATTTACCATTTAATATGTGGTCGCTAATTGTTAGCGACGCTAAAGTTTCGTTAAAGCGGGCTATTTTTTGATCTTCTATTGCTACCTTTTTACGGGAATCAATATTTTGTAATGAGCCGAATATTCTTATGCAGCGTCCATTTTTATGCTCTGCTTCACCATGTATGAGTGCCCAAATTACTTCGCCTTTGGCATTAATAACTTCAAGTTCAGCCTCGTAACTTTCACTGTATTTAACCGCTTTAGTGATCAGTTCAGCTGCCTTATCTCTGCTTTTTCCCTCTTTAAAGTAATATAAATCGGATGACCATTTAGGTTGCTCATCTAAAGGGTATTCAAATATCTTTTTGGTCATGTCTGACCAAAATACCTGTTTTTTTTCTAAATCAAATGACCATGCACCTACTTGAGCTAGGTTACTCATTACCTCGAGCATTTTTTCGTTTTCGTGTTCTCTATTGAGCATTTTTAAAAACAATAAAAACGCAAAAATAAGCAAACTTAAAATAACACTAATAACAATACGTAATGGCCAGACAGACGACGATGCTGGCTGCCAACCTGTTTTTGGCACTACATAGAGCTGCCAAGCACCGCCTTGGAAATTTAGATTAAACTCAAGCGGATTTTGGCTTGTAATTTCTGGGTCACCAAAGAAAAACTCACCTTGCTTACCTAACCCGTTACGTCCTTGAATGGCAACGGTGTATTTTTTTTGTAATTCGAAAATCCCTGCGTTGTTATAGACTTTTTCTAGATCGAGCACCACAGAAAGCAGCCCCCAAAAAGATTGGTCTTCAGGTAAATAAACCGGCACTCGTGCAATCAAAGCTTCATTGCCTTGAACTAACGTGAGCGGTCCAGCCATTACAATGGTATTAGTATCGCGTGCTTTAATAGCATCATCGCGTTGCGCTTTATTTTCTAAAAAATTGAGTCCAATGGCTTTTTCATTCCCTTTAAGCGGGTAGGTCATTGTGATGACCATATTAGGTGCAGCACCAATATTGCGTAGTTCGTTAGAGGTGTTAAACAGTGGGGCGGCAATTTGCCCAAAACGTGTTTGGCTTAAATTTGGCTCAGCAGCAACGGCTACAGCCAAGCCACGTATTAACTGAATATTTGATACCAAAGTAGCTTCAAGCTGGGCTCTGTAGGCACTGACTTGAGAAAGGACTTGTAAACGGTAAGCATCTTTTGCCCGATTATAATTAAGCCGCTCAAGCACTAAGCTAGTTATTACAAGTAAACTGATTGCAAATAAAAAGGTAAGCTTAAAATTATAAATGGATGTGCGTTTACTTTTGCGTTGTTGCCACATAGGGTGTAATTAAATTGTTAATATAGAAAGCTTAACTATAGCTAACTAACACTAGAAACAAAAATGGCGCAGTTAAATATGCGCCATTTTCTTTTTAACTATATACACGTTTAGATATTATGAGTCACTAACTTCGCGTGCCCAATGCTTCTGTTTCGCAACATGTAACTTGCGGTAGCCATCCAGTAATGCGGCGTGCTTTTTAAAGCCTTCAAGCGATAAACCTGGGAAAGTTAAGCCGTTAAAGCGTGTCCGACCTTCTGCAATCTCAATTGCAAGGGTGACATTATTAGCGCCAAACATAAGCCCTAAGGCGTCTTGGTAACTTGCATATTCACGTTCGTCATCGTATTTAATTTCTAAAATAGCTTTTAAACAACGGAAATGACGCATCGCGTCTTCATTAACTTGGCCGGTATGTAAAATCCAGTCAACCCAATCAATCGCTTCTTCGCTACCTGCGGCTAAGCATAAGTGTGCTTTCAGTTCACCAATACGTAGAGTATGCCAAGGCGTATCGGCATCGGTTGCTAAGCCAATGAATTCAGCAGCGCGAATAATATCGCTGTGACCAGCTTCTTCGAGGTTATCGTAAATTTCCATCAGTTGCTCAGTATCATACTGATCAAGTGATAAGAAAGTTTCGCGGAATTTAGCCCCTTCGTTGTTATTACGCCAAATAAGCTCATCTACCGGATAAATATCAGACATACCAGGCACTAAAATACGACATGCATACACATTTAAGTGGGTGTAATCCATGATGTAGATATCATGGCCCATGCTGTGAATTAAATCAGTACAGAAGTTATATTCTTGCTCAGTTGAACCACTAAAGTCCCAATGTACAAATTCAAAGTCTGCTTCAGAACGGAAAAAGTCATGAGAAATTAAACCGCTTGAATCAATAAAGTGCAGTTCAATGTTTTCAGGTGTGGCTACTTCGTCGTTGTCAAAAGTGGCAGGCTGAAATACGTCTAGTTGATCTAGACGACGACCTTGCAGTAATTCGGTAACGGTTCGCTCTAGCGCCACTTCAAATGAAGGATGAGCACCAAAAGAGGCAAACACAGAGCCATCCACTGGGTTGATTAGCGTAACACTCATTACAGGGTATTTACCGCCAAGTGAGGCATCTGCAATACGTAAATGGAAGCCATGGCTACGCAATTCTTCACAGGCTTCATGAATTTTAGGGTATTGTTTTACCACATCTTCAGGCACGATCGGTAAGCTAATACCTTCAGCAATAATGCGATTTTTAATGGCGCGTTCAAATACCTCAGATAACCCCTGTACACGGGCTTCAAATTTAGTATTACCAGCACTCATACCGTTGGATACAAAAATATTACCAATCACGTTCACCGGAATATAAATATCTTTACCGTCGCGCTGGCGGGTATAAGGCACAGTACAAATACCACGCTCAAAATTACCAGAATTAAAGTCATAAAGGTGTGAGGCAGTTAATTCACGCTCAGGGTCGAAGTAATCCCATAAGCTTTCATCCATAATCCCTTGTGGTACTTCATCTTCTGCTACTTTAAACCACTTTTCGTTCGGGTAATGAGTAAAGTCACCATTGGCAAATTCTTCACCTAAGTAAAAATCAGCAAAAAAGTAGTTACAGCTTAAACGCTCAAAATATTCACCTAGCGCAGAAGCGATAGAGGCTTTATCAGTAGCACCTTTACCGTTAGTAAACATCACACCACAGTCGCTATCTTTTATATGAACTGAATAACAGTTTGCTACAGGGTTAAGCCATAGCGCTTCTTCAATATTAATATTTAGCGCTTTTAGCTTGTTTTGCATGGTAGAGATAGACGATTCTAAATCGCGGTCTTTACCTTTAATAAATGTTTTTTCAGTCATTTTGATCTCAACTAGGTCTGCACAATACATGAACTGTGTATTATCGTGGATTTTGATGTTTATTTCACCCTTTACCCGCTTTTCGTAGCGTTTTTAATAGAACGATTATGAATATATGCTAATAATAGTTTATTGAAATAGTTGAAGGGTATATTTATGTTTAAAGTAATCAAACGGTTGCTATTAATTGTTGTGGTTTTAGCGCTTGGGGGGACTGCTATTGTATACGGCGTGTTGACCTTAAGTTTACCTACCCTTGATGGTAAAGGCCGAAGCGATGCGGTAACGCAGCCAGTTAAAGTTGCTCGAGATACGCTTGGCCAAGCTGTTATTACTGCAGCAACTCGCCACGATGCTGCCTATGGCTTAGGTTATGCTCACGGGCAAGATCGCTTTTTTCAAATGGATTTACTTAGACGTAATGCCGCAGGTGAGCTCAGTGAGCTATTTGGTAAAGCCGCGCTCGCTCTTGATAAAAAAATGCGCTTTCATCAATTACGTAAACGCAGCCAAGCGATTTTAAAAACTCTCCCCCAAGCCGATAAGCAACTACTAAAAAGCTATGCACAAGGGGTAAACGAAGGACTTGCGCAAGTAGGGTACCCAAGTTTTGAATACCTACTTACAGGGGCTGAGCAACAACCATGGCAAAGCGAAGATAGTCTGTTAGTTATTTTTAGCATGTATTTAGATTTACAAACTGCGACCTTTGAGCGCGACCAAGCTTTAATTCAAATACAACAGCAATATGGCGCAAAAATGGTTGAATTTTTAACCCAACCAAGCCAATACCAAGCAGCATTAGATGGCAGTGTTTTAGCACCTTATACCCAAACTATACCCCAGTTACCAACGCAGCCATTAGCGGCGATTAAAAGCATTACTGCTAATTTAGAAGTAGGCAGTAATAACTGGGCAGTGACCGCAGATTTAACTAATACTCAAGCTGCGATGCTTTCAGATGATATGCACTTATCAATGGCGGTGCCGGTTATTTGGTATCGAGCGCAGCTTAATTACACTCATAACAATCAAGCTTATCAAGTAACCGGTGTTTCGTTACCAGGAGCGCCAGCCATTGTGGTTGGCAGTAATAATAAAATTGCATGGGGATTTACTAATGGCTATATAGATACAGCCGACTGGGTTGCACTAACGGATAGCAGTAAAACATGGCAAGTAAATGAAGTGATTACCTTGGATAATGGCAACGATGAAATCTATCCCTTAACGCTAAGTGAGTATGGCCCTGTTAAATACATTAACAATCAGCCTTATGCCTTAAGTTGGGCTGCGCATCAGCCGTATGCCGTTGATATGCAATTGTTACAGCTTGAGCAGGCTGAAACAGTGGATGATGCCCTTAATATTGCAAGTAACGTGGGTATTCCGGTACAAAACTTAATGGTGGTAGATAGTCAAGGCAGTGCAGCTTGGAAACACATGGGCGGTATTCCTGCACGAACAGTACCCAGTGAGTTAGCCATTAATGAAAGTGAATATGTAGCAACTTGGCAGCAAAATGAAGTTATTCGCCCGTTTGTTAAAAACCCTGAGAGTGGGCGTCTATGGACAGGGAATTCGCGAGTGGTCTCTGCTGAGGATAATGCACGTTTTGGTAATGGCGGCTATGCCCTAGGTGCTCGTGCGATGCAAATTCGCGATCGGTTATTTGAAAAACAGCAGTTTAACGAAGGCGACTTTTACCAATTACAGTTAGACAATCAAGCGCGTTTTTTAACTCCTTGGCATAGCTTATTACTTGAGCAGTTAAAACAGCAGCCAGAACACAATGCAGATTATATCAATGCACTGGATAACTGGCAGCAATGCGCCTGCTCAACCTCCGTTGGTTATACTTTAGTTAAAACGTATCGTGATGAACTAATAAATATTTTATTTAGTAGTATTGAAGCTAGCCTCAATCAGCAGGATGGTACATTAAGTTATGTAAAACGCGATTTAGAGCCCGCTGTTTGGCAATTAATAAAAGCGCAGCCAGCAAGTTGGGTTAACCCGCAATTTACGAATTGGGAGCAGCAATTACAGGCAGCTTTTGAGCAAACTCTCGCGCAGTTAACAGCAAAGTTTGGTAATAACATTCAAAACTGGCAATGGGGTAAAGTAAACGAATTAGCGATTGAACACCCATTTGCTAAACAAATACCTCTATTGAGTAAGCTACTAAATATGCCTACCGCTCCAGGGTTTGGTGATAGCTATATGCCTGCCGTACAAAAAACCAGTTTTGGCGCATCGCAGCGATTTATTGCCCAACCTGGACATTTAGAAAGTGCCATTTTAACAGTGCCAGGAGGGCAATCAGGGCACCCGCTTTCTGAGTTTTATCGAGCCGGTTTTGATGAATATGTAGAAGGAAAGCACACCCCATTGTTACCGCAAACATTCATGCATCAAATTGAAATAGTGCCTATCAACGACTAGCTTTGGATGCAGAGTGAGCTAAATAAGTTGCTATCACGTTTTATAACCATGATTATTAATTATAGGGTTACAACAATGAAAAAATTACTACCGGCATTAATAACGACTTTACTACTGAGCAACTACGCGGCGGCGGATGACAACCCAGTTACAGCTAAGCAACTGAGCGAGCATGTGTACGTTCTATACGGACAAGGTGGCAACATTGCAGCCAGCGTAGGGGATGATGGCATATATATCATTGATGATCAGTTTGCCAAACTCTCAGATGATATTAAAAAAACCATTAGCGACTTAAAGCCAGGCAGTGCAGAGTTTGTAATTAACACTCATCATCATGGCGATCACACCGGTGGTAACGAAAACTTTGCTAAAGCCGGAGCCCATGTTATTGCCCACAATAATGTACATAAACGCCTAAAAGAAAAACATGGCGAAGGGTCGGATTACCTACCACGAATTAGTTTTGGTGATGATTTAACACTGCACTTTAATAATGAGCAAGCGTATGTTGTGCATTATCAACATGCCCACACCGATGGCGATGCGGTGATTTTTTTCAATAATGATAATATTGTGCACATGGGCGATATTTACTTTAACTTTGGCAGCCTACCGTTTGTTGATGTAGACAGTGGGGGGAGCGTTGATGGTGTTTTAGCGGCGGTTGATGATGTGATTAATCAGATTGATGATAAAACCCAAGTTATTCCTGGTCATGGCCCGCTAAGTGACCGTTCAGGACTGATCACGTATCGTAAGCTGGTGCAAAAAGCGAAAGATGTTATGCTAAAAGCAATGCAAAATGACGCCAGTTTAGAGCAGGTACTTAAAGCAGATCCATTGTCAGAACTTGGCCTTGAATATGCTAATTGGTTACCTAAAGAGCGGGTAACCACACTTTTTTATCGCAGTTTAAAGTAGCGCAAAGCGCGAATAAAAACGCATAAACCTAATAAAGCTGAGCATGTGTTCAGCTTTTTTGATTCTTACATGCCCCAAGGAGTTGCGTATGTCGGCAGAAAAAACCCATCTTGAAATTTGTAACTTAACCCGAGAACAATACCCACAAATTAAAACCTTGATGGACGAAGCTTACCCCGACCTAGGCGGAGCATGGCCAAGCCATACTATTTTTAGACTCATCGATCAGTTCCCTGAAGGGCAAATCGGTATTGTGGATGACGGCGTGCTGGTGGGTTTAGCGCTGAGTGTACAGGTAGATTATGCGCGCTTTTCAAACCCGCATACCTATGAAGATATTGCCGATGGCCACGACCGTGTATTTAGCGACACCACAGGGGATGCTTTATACGGTTTGGATGCTGCTATTAGTGAACAATACCGAGGCATGCGTTTAGGACGCCGTTTATATGATGCGCGAAAAGAATTGTGCCGTCAGTATAATTTACGCGCTATTTTAGCGGGTGGCCGTATTCCGCGTTATTACAATCACAGCAGTGAAATGACCCCGATGGAATACATTGCTAAGGTCGATCAAAAAGAGCTGTATGACCCCATACTCAGTTTTCAATTAGCCAATGACTTTCAGGTTAAACGATTATTAAAAAAATACTTACCTGAAGATCAGGAGTCGGTCGGTTATGCCACATTACTTGAGTGGAATAACATTATGTATGAGCCAACCGACACCGTTATTGAGTCAACTAAATCAATCGTGCGCGTAGGAGCTGTGCAATGGCAAATGCGCTGTGTTGAATCGGTTGAAGAAATGCTTAAGCAAGTTGAATACTTTGTTGATACGGTATCTGATTACAAAAGCGATTTTATTTTATTCCCTGAGTTTTTTAATGCGCCACTGATGGGATTAACCGAGCAAAGTAATCAAACCGAGGCAATTCGGTATTTAGCCGAATACACAGAGACCTTTAAAAACGCCATGTCGCGTATGGCGATAGAATACAACGCCAACATTATTACCGGCTCAATGCCGCTTGCCGAAGACGATAAAATATATAACGTTAGTTATTTATGCCATCGCAGCGGTAAAATAGACGAGCAACGTAAAATTCATATTACCCCGCATGAACAAAACGATTGGGTGATCCAAGGCGGTGATAAAATTGCTGTATTTGATACAGATGCAGGCCGTGTAGGTATTCAAATTTGTTACGATGTCGAATTTCCTGAGTTGTCACGTATTTTGGCCACCCAAGGTTTGGATATTTTATTTGTGCCATTTTGGACTGACACTAAAAACAGTTACTTGCGTGTACGCCATTGTGCCCAAGCACGTGCCATTGAAAACGAATGTTATGTGGTTATTGCAGGCTCTGTGGGTAACTTACCTGAAGTAGAAAGCTTAGATGTGCAGTTTTCGCAGTCGGCGGTACTAACCCCATCGGACTTTTCATTTCCGCACGATGCCACACTAAATGAAGCCACCACCAATACAGAAATGTTATTATTTAGCGACTTAGATATGGATAAGTTAAAAATTCTTCACAGTGAAGGGACAGTGCGTAACTTAAAAGACCGCCGTCACGATTTGTATGAAGTGATATTGAAAAAGAGAGATATTTAATGGCGTGGATGTATTTAATTATTGCTGGGTTACTTGAGATTGGCTGGCCTATAGGGTTAAAAATTTCTCAAACCCCTGAAACTCGTTGGCAGGGCATCGCGATTGCCATTGCGTTTATGGTCGCGAGCGGCTTTATGTTGTGGTTGGCGCAAAAGCAAATATCTATGGGCACGTCGTACGCAGTATGGACGGGTATTGGTGCTGCTGGTACGTTTTTAGTGGGTATATTATTTTACGGTGATGCTGCCACGTTTGGTCGTATTGCTGGTGTGTTAATGATTATTTGTGGTGTGATCACCCTAAAAATTAGTCATTAGTTATTAAAAAAAAAAAGCGCAGGTTGATACCTGCGCTTTTTTAGCTGCTCGGCAGCATTACCAATATCGCAGCCACTGCAATCAATAATAGCCCAGCGCTATCTTGGCGTTTTAGCGGTTGTTTTAACCATAAAACAGCAATTAACATCGTAAAAAATACTTCTATCTGGCCGAGCGTTTTTACATAGGCAACATGTTGCAAGCTCATTGCGCTAAACCAACCTATTGATCCCAAGCAACTAAATATACTCACCGTACAAGTCATGCCCTTATGCTGAAACATAGTTTTAAATGTATCGCGTTCCTTTAAGGCAATATAAATACACAGCATTAGTGTTTGTAAACTAATAACAAGCAATAAAACCCATGCAGGCGCATATGGAAAAGCTATACCTGAGCTTAAACTGGCTTCTCTGATCCATGACGATGACAACGCAAAGGCGGTACCGCAGGCAAGTCCTGTTAATGCTGTTTTTAAGCTAAAGTGTTTCACATTGGCGATACCACTTAATAGCAATACCGCAATTGCACCAATAAACACGCCAAACCAACCAAGTAATGAAAGCGTTGAGCCAAAAAACAGCAACCCGAGTATGGCCGCCATAAGCGCTTCACTTTTAGCTAGCCCAGCGCCTACAGCAAAATTATTCATTTTAAATAATTTAACCATGAGTCCCGTGGCAATAATTTGCACTATGCTGGCACCAATAATGTAGCTAATAAATAAAGGGTTGAATGAAGGAAAGGGAGCATCTTGGTAATAATAAAGCGCATATAAATACAGCCCAGCAATAGGGCTTGCCACAATAAAGCGGGCTAATGTGACGCCAGCAATGCTCACATGAGCGCTTAATTTGCTTTGCAGAGCGTTACGCCATGACTGCATAAATGCAGCAAAAATAGTCAGTAAAATCCAAATCATCTTAAATAACATACAAAAAAGTGGAGAGCTAATTTAGCAGTACTCTGGCATTAAAGCGACCATCAAAAAGGCATAATGAATATTCATCACCTGCGACAATTTGCCACAGTGACGCACTGCTTAAATCGGCTATAGTGTGAGGGATGTTACTGCTAGCCGCCAGAGCTCAGGTTATTTATATTTGGCGGCTTTTTTCTATTTGCTGTGTTATTTTGAGTTATAAATAATAACTTGAGAATGATAATGACGACTTTATTGGTTTGCGCCTTAATTGCAGTGATCATGCCTTATGTTGCAAGGATCCCAGCTATTATAGAAATGAATAAGCTCGGTGGTTACGATAATAAACATCCGCGGCAACAACAAACACAACTTACAGGACTCGGAGCACGGGCGCTGGCTGCTCATCAAAACTGTTTTGAATCGTTAGCGGTTTTTGCCGTTGCTTTGGCTGCTGTATTAGGCACAAACAATGTTAATGCCGTAACCGAAACTTTAGCGATGACGCATATTGTAGCGCGTATTTTATTTTGTACTTTTTATTATTTAAACCTCGATATTATTCGCTCGATCACTTGGCTGGTGGGAATAGGCACCGCTATTGGCATGATCGCCGTCAGTTTATAACGAGAATAAGCAAAAACCACAAAGCAAGCAGCCTAAAAGGGTGCTTGCTTTATAGTCTTAAACACTTATTCCCATTAATGCAATATGTTAACTCGCTCTATTAAATCACTTTTTGTAACTGTACTGTTGAGTGCAAAATCAAGTTGTATTAGTACGTTCTGTTGTCCCATTGATGAAGGCGTATATTGCCATTGCATCAGTGCTCTTTTTGCTTCTTTGTTAAAGACTGCTTCTGGTTCAGCTTTTACAACAGTAATGTTAGCTGTTTTGCCTGCTGGGGTTATGTCGTATTTTAATACCACTGAACCGCTAATGCCTTGTTCCGCCGCTTGTTTTGGGTAAAGCGGTTCGATTCGCATTACGGGAGCGATAGATGTTTCTTTTTTAGCTGATGCTTCAGGTTGCTTTGCTACAGCTAAGCCACTGAGCAAGCTTGCTGCTATAAGTAACACGCTTCCTTTTGCTAGGCGCGAATGTGCGCCGTTATGTTTGATATTAGTAAGTCGTTGTAACATGGTTTTTTTATCTCCGTAGTGTGAATAAGCCATCAGACCCGCTGGCGCATTGGCAGCGCAGTTTACTAAGGCTTTGCTGTATAAAATTTGTTGCTGTGTGGTTTTATTACTTAGTACCCGTTCATCACAAGTTAGCTCCTGCAAACGTCTACAGCTTGCGTATGCCATCCAAGCTAAAGGGTTAAACCACATTAAAATTGTAGCCAGTAATAGCAGCGCATTTGTTAGGTTATCTTTGCGTTTTATATGCACATTTTCGTGCTCTAAAATAAGCGCCAATGTGGCTTTATCAAACAGAGTATTGTAGTTGTGTGGTAAAACTAGCTTGCTATTTAGTACCCCAATTACCATAGGTGTTGCCACTTGATGACTAGTAAAGGTTTTTACCCCTGAGCTTATTTCTGCTTGTAAATTTGTTACTTCACAAAGCTGTAGGTTGCTTACAAATCGGCGGTGAATAATCCAAGTGGCGAATAAAAGCAGTGCCGTAATAACTACATAAAATAGCGCCCAGTTAATACTAATAGTGCTTATTAATGGTTGATTTGGAGTAATGATATAATGACTAATTGGACTGTTTTGTAATGGCCTAATTGCATTGGGTAAATTAGCGACAAGCAGCGAGGCTGGTATTAACCACACTAATTTATAAATAAGCTGCGAACCAATTGCTTTTAAGCCAAAGCGCTCAAGTAAAACAAATCCTGCAAACAACAGACTCAATAATAGCTGTTGCTCTATTAGCCAATTAAAGCTTGTTTGAATAACCATGAGAATCCCTTACTTTTGGTTTTTTTCCCAGTCATCTATGACTTTTTTAAGCTCGTTTATATCTTGTTGAGAGAGTTTTTCTGATTTTGCAAAACCACTTACCAACGGAGCTATACGGCCACTAAAAAAGCGCTCAATAAAGTTTTGGCTTTCTTTTAGGGTGTAATCAGCACGCTCTATACAGGGGGTGTAAATATATTGGCGGCCTTCTTTTTCGAAGCTAAGCGCTCCTTTTTTAACTAATCGACCTAGTAAGGTTTTAATGGTTTTTTCGTGCCATTGTTTATCATCACTCAAGCGCTCAATAATTTGGCTGGCATTAGCGGGGTAGCTAATCCATAGCGCATCGAGTACTTCAAATTCTGCTTTTGATAATTCGATCATTTTATTGCCTACAAGTGTAATCTTTAATTTAAGACTACACTTGTAATCTATTTTTGCAAGTTTATTTTATATTTTTTTATCGCATTAAAGTGAGGGGGGGTAGCGTGAGCTTGTTAGCCTAAAATGTCGCTTTTATTAATTTTTATAAACTGGTTTTCAGGTAAATTTAAATGGTCTAACAGTAATTCACTTATTTGTACGCGGTATAAATCAATCACTTTGTAACCATAGTAATGCGCCATTTTACGAATTTGTCGATTAAGTCCTTGTTTTAAAATAATACTAAACTGATTGTCAGTGATTTTAGTCACCTCACACGGCAAAGTCATTTGCTTGTCGACAGGGACGCCTGCAGCCATTTCTTCGCAAAAATCCGCATCTAAAGGTTTATTGACGGTTACTAAATAGCGCTTAGGCTGATGATAGTCAGGGTGGATCAACTGGTTACAAAAATCCCCATCATTGGTTAAAATAAGTAATCCGCGTGAGTCTTTATCAAGGCGACCAATAGGGTATACCCGTGTTAGTTGTGGCAAGTGATGAATAAGGCTGCTTGGGTCGTGCTGATTGAGTTTACAATCAATTCCTACTGGTTTGTGATAAGCAAAGTAGACTAAATCGGCAGGGCCTTTAATGGCTTGGCCATTAACAATGACACTGTCGTTTTCGTCCACATGATCAATATGATTTGCGGGGCGATTATTAACCATAACCACACCTTCGTCAATCAAACGCGAGGCCTGCTTGCGTGAGCAAACACCGGCATGCGCTATGTACTTTGCGAGTCGAATTTTTGTATCCATGATAGCGCGTAATTAAAAAAATCTGATCGCGATTATAGCAAAGCTGCGTATTGATTACTTGGACAGTTAATTTAACAGTAGGTAGGTTAATATGGGTATTCAATTTTCAGAACTAAAAAAGCATCAGCCATTACAAAAAGTGGTGGTTCATTCACTGGAAATGGCCTTGTATCAAGTGTCTGTTGTCATTAATAATGTTGAATACTATGTACAAGAAAGCGATGGTGAATTTGTAAAGGCAGTCAGCCCATTACATATTCAAAAACGCTTTGAAGACATTGCCTACGCGCAAATGATGCTCAGGCATACCAGCGCTTATGATGAAATGTGTGGTCAACCGGAAAAAATTTCTAGCAATATGCTTGAAGTTCCCTTTGGACAAAATAACCTGTTTTAACATCAGGTATTTGCTAAAATAGGTCTATTTGGAATAGCCAATGTATCTATTGCAGGCAGAAAATACTGAGCAATTAAACCAAGCACTGCGTGTTAATATACTTGAGTTTAATGCTCAACACTTCGACGCAGAGCGCCAAGCTCTCGGCTTTAAATATCTCGATAAACAGCATGAATTAGTTGCCGGTATAAGTGGTCATGTATTTGGCAATTGGCTGCTAATAAGTTGGTTGTGGTGTGCTGAATCGGCACGAGGTAATGGCTTGGCTGATTCGTTATTAACATCACTTGAAAATGCAGCAATTGAAATGGGTGCCGTTCAGGCTCAGCTTGACACCTTAGACTTTCAAGCCAAGCCTTTCTATGAAAAGCGTGGTTATCAGGTTAAATATCAATTAAATAATTATCCGCTCAGCGGTACGCGCTACTTTATGGAAAAGCCGCTGGTAGCGGCTAAATAATGCTGATTTGAATATTACTCTTTTGTGGTTAAAGGCGTGCCATCAAAGCTAATGCCTAAAAACGGTGTTGCCTCGGGCGCTAACATAAACGTACGAATATTCATGTGATCATCGGCACTTGGGTTGTCTAGTACATCTTCGCGGTAAAATTTACCAAAACAATCTAAGGTATTTTGTTTACTAAGACCGTTGAGCTTAGCAAATGCAAAAATTTTGCACGAACCGTTATTTTCACTCGCAGAGCTTAATAACCCATGGTTACTGAAGCTGCATGCTGTAAAAGTATAGTACTCATCAATAACGGCCATAGTATCAGCAAAGCTAATACTTTTTGGCTCATCTGCGAGCGTTGTTAAATAATCTGTGAGCGTCATACGCTGTCCTTGTTATTATAATATGTCGTTAATTAACTAACTCTAACTTATATTATTAGTAAAACAAGCATAGGTTATATTAAATGGGTTAACGCATGAATGTTGGTTATTTCAATATCAGCCAACCCTTTGTAGGCATAAGTTTGTGCTTGATTATTCAGCCATACAGACTGACAGCCAGCGTTGTTAGCACCTTGCACATCGCTATCAAGGCTATCACCTATGTGCAAAATATCGCTGTTTTTGATACGTAAATGTGTTGCGGCTTGATCAAATAATGTTGTGTGTGGTTTAGCTTTACCATGCAAGCCTGCTTGTAACACCAGTTCAAACTTATCTTTTAAATTAAATCGATCAACCTCGACATTACCGTTAGTAATGGCAATCAATTTGTAGTGTTGACTTAGTTTATCAAGCAATATTAGTACGTCTTCGCTCACCGTAATATTGCTTCGCTCATCAGCAAATGCTTGATACGCCTTATGTACATGATGCTCTATTTCATCACCTTTAAAACCTAATTCAGACAACACTAAGCGCAAGGTATGCTTACGCCATTGTGTGACGTCATCAATAAGTTCTGGCTGCTGTAGTGCCGCGAGTTCACGGCATTGCTGCCAAAACTGTGGTCCTTGTTTTTTGTAGCCTGGTAGCGCATTTAAATAATCAATTTGCGCCTGAACGGCTGCGGTTATGATAGGGCGGTTATCGTACAAGGTGTCGTCTAAGTCAAAACTCAGCACAGAAAAAGGAGAAATTGCGCGATTAAATCGGATCATAGTTGCTGCTCTAATCGGTTCTTTTTTTAGCACGTGGGTGGGTGTTATCGTACACCTTAGCTAAGTGCTGAAAATCTAAATGAGTATAGACTTGGGTTGCAGATAAACTACTGTGGCCTAATAATTCTTGCACTGCTCGTAAATCCCCAGACGACTCTAAAATATGCGACGCAAATGAGTGGCGTAATTTATGCGGATGAACTTGCGAGCTAATACCTTGCTTTATCCCCCATTCTTGCATACGCAAACGAACTTGGCGTACAGAAATACGGCTTTTTTTGCTACTCAAAAATACTGCATGTTCATCTGAGCCCATAAATAGTGGGCGAACTGCTAGCCAATTGTTTAACGCCTCAAGTGCTTTAGAGCCAACCGGTATTAGGCGTTCTTTTGCGCCTTTGCCTCGCACTAATATTTCACCGCTACGAGTGTTTATATCTTGCATGTTAGCGCCAACTAACTCACTAATGCGTAAGCCTGATGAATACATCAGTTCCATCATCGCTTTATCACGAATGGCAAGTGGATCATCATCGGGTATTTCGAGTAAACGAGCCATTTGGTCAACATCAAGGTTTTTAGGTAAAGGCCGCGCAAATTTAGGACCTTTTATGCCCTGTGCCGGATTGTGGTAATGCGCTTGCTCAGTAATATTTTTTGCTTTTAAAAATTTATACAAACTACGTATACAGCTTAATTTTAAGCTGATTGTTCTGCCACTTAATTGTTTTGCCCGCAGTGCCATACTGTAACGACGAATATGCTCACTTTGTACCGCAAACCAATTGTCGCACAGTTTATTAAAATACAAGGCGGCAAAACCTAATTGGCTGACATACTGATTAACGGTGTGCGCTGAATATTGACGTTCAAATTTTAAGTAATCACTAAATAATGTAATGGGTGTACGCCAGCTATCGCTTAAGTCGCTTATATTTGGCGCGTTATCGCTCATGCCAGTTCCAGTAACCGTATTTGCAATGAGCGCACAAAATCTAATACAAATAAGTTATCTTGTGAGGGCTCAAAGTGGTTTTCATCGTGGCTGCCAAAAGCCAAAATTGCGTAGGGGTTACTCGGCTCACCAATTAAATAAAGTGCGGTCGATTGGGTATCATTATTGAAGAGTAAGTCGCGTTCTTGCTGATTTACACGGCCTAAATAATGATTACTATCTGACAATCTATGCTTTACTAACTCTTCAAAGGCATTATCGTATCTAACGAGTTTGCATTCATTAATAGTCGGGCTCATACAAATAATATTGCGTAAGTTACTGGCCAGTGTATTAAAGTCGTAATTACTCCACAGCTGTCGGTGACATTGGCTAAATAAACGATAAACCAGTTCATTCTGGGTCGCATTTTTGCTCATGCTGTCTATTTGATTTTTTAGCTGTGTATTGTGCTCGCGTAATTGGCGCTGCTGAATATGCACTAATGAAGTAGCACCCTGTACTTGTTGTTGTAACTCAAGTTGCGCTAACAGCTTAGGTTGCTCAATTAAAAAATCAGGATGCTGTTGTAAGTAATCTATTACTTGCTGTTTAGTTAATTCACTCATAGTGCAACTTGCCCATCAAATACATGTTCAGCGGGACCTGTCATACGCACTGGATGGCCCTCGCCACTCCAGCGCACTTGTAAGCTACCGCCGGGTAAATCAACTTGTACTGTACTGGTGAGCTTATTTTGGATAAAACCAATCACCATGGCAGCACACGCGCCGGTACCGCAAGCAAGTGTTTCGCTTACACCACGCTCCCATACTCTGAGTTTAATGTGCTCTTGAGAGATAACCTGCATAAAGCCAATGTTCGCGCGTTGTGGAAAACGCTCATGGTTTTCAAGCAACGGGCCTAGGGTATCCACTTGGGCTGTTTCTATATCGTCTACTTCCATTACGCAATGAGGGTTACCCATAGATACGGCACCACTAAAAACGGTATGCTCTTCTGCGCGAATAATATAAGTCAGCTCACGTTTGGTTGCTTTGAGTGGAACTTTATTTGGCTCAAAATTAGGGTGACCCATATTAACGGTTACTTGACCGTCTTTTTCAATATACAGGGTGAGATTACCAGACTTAGTCGACACGCTGATTTTATGTTTATTGGTTAAGCCTTTCATGCGTACAAAGCGGGCAAAGCAGCGCGCACCGTTACCACATTGTTCTACTTCGTGGCCGTCAGCGTTAAAAATACGATAGTGAAAATCGAGATCGGGTGAGTAAGGGGCTTCAACCATCAGTAGTTGATCAAACCCAATGCCGAAATAGCGATCGGCCAGCTTTTTGATTTGATCACGAGATAAAAAAACGTTTTGTGTAATGTTATCAATCACAACAAAGTCGTTACCTAAGCCGTGCATTTTGGAAAAATTAACTAACATAGCGCTCTAATTCGGTTTTGCTCTGTGCTAATCATGCCACAGAGCAGCTAGTTGGCAAAAACGTTTATGGTAAAACTTTCTCACCTTGGTATAAGCTTTCGATAGTTTCGCGTTCGCGAATAAGGTGATGTTGCTCACCATCGACCATTATTTCGGCAACTCGTGGACGTGAGTTATAATTTGAGCTCATGGTAAAACCATAGGCTCCAGCGCTTCGCTGTACTAACAAATCACCTTGTTTGAGTGCCAGTGGTCGGTCTTTACCTAAAAAGTCACCGGTTTCACACACCGGGCCAACCACGTCATAGTTGTGGGTAGGTGTTTCGTCATCACGCACTGATACAGGAATAATTTTTTGCCATGCTTGATACAGTGATGGGCGTAACATGTCGTTCATACCCGCATCTACAATCGCAAAATACTTGTCTTGGTTTTGTTTAATAAACTCAACTTGTGTTACTAAAATCCCCGCGTTTGCGGCAATGGCTCGCCCGGGCTCAAAAATCAGTTCTAGGTGACGGTAATTTGCAAGGCGCTGCGTTACTTGTGCTGCATATTCACTTGGGTGCGGAGGTTGTTCGTCGTCGTAGGTTACTCCAAGGCCTCCACCTATATCTAAATGGCTTAGCTCAATACCTGCATTTTTTAATTCATCAATTAATGCCAGTAGTTTATCAAGCGCCTCTAAAAACGGTTTGGTTTGTGTAAGCTGTGAGCCAATGTGGCAATCTACGCCAACAATCGTTAAGCCAGGTAATGATACCGCATGTTGATACACACTTAATGCAGACTCGATTCCAATACCAAACTTATTTTCTTTAAGTCCAGTAGAAATATACGGATGTGTTTTGGCATCAATATCGGGATTAACACGAATAGAAATTGGCGCGTCTAAATTAAGCTCGCAGGCCACTTCTGAAATGCGCTCAAGCTCTGAAATTGACTCAACGTTAAAGCATTTAATACCTAATTCTAACGCATAAGCAATTTCGTCAGCCGTTTTAGCAACCCCAGAAAATACCACTTTGTTAGCAGCGCCTCCGGCTTTTATCACCCGTGCTAATTCGCCTTTTGAGACAATATCAAAACCCGCACCAAGTCGTGCCAATATGTTTAACACCGCAATATTTGAATTTGCTTTAACGGCATAACACACTAGGCTTTTGTGATCTTGAGTCGCATTAGCAAACGCTAAATAATGGCGTTCAAACGTGGCTCTGGAATACACATAACACGGCGTACCATAGTGCTGTGCAATGGTTGCTACGCTGACATCTTCAGCAAATAGTTGGTTGTTTTTATAATTAAAAAAATCCATTTACTGCTCCTGTTGTTGCTCGGCGGGTGTTTGTTTGTTAGGAATGTCAGTTGGCTGGTTTTGTTCAGCAGGCTGCTCGGGTAAGTACAGCGGGCCGCTTTGGCCACAGCCAGCTAATGCACACAACAATACGGTGCTGATTAATAGTTGTTTTAATTGTAAGGTATATGTCGCTTTCATTAGATTAATACGGTTGCTGGCTTTATAATCGCAGAGTAACAGAATATCTAAAAAATGCAGCTATTCGCGGATGATTTTATTCCTGTTACACTAGCTCTATAAACATGCACCCATTATTTAGGCGCCTCGCCTGCAAAGGAAATTAACGATGACTGATCACGAATATCACCAGTTAGCAGAAGCTCTTATGTTCACTATTGAAGAACAAGTTGATGATTGTGAAGCAGATTTAGATTATGAATCGGCTCAAGGTATTTTAGAAATTATTTTTCCAGATCGCAGTAAGATTGTGATTAATAAGCAAGCACCTTTGCACCAAGTATGGGTAGCAACAAAATTTAATGGTCACCATTTTGAAATGCGTGATGGGCAATGGATTGATAACCGCTCGGGTGCAGAATTTTGGAGCTTCATTAACGAAGCGTCTACACGCCAAGCGGGTCAAGAAATTAAATGGCAATCAACACTATGAGTTTAGGGTTTGTAGAATACCCAGCGCAAAGCGCCCATAAAGCCACGGTGATTTGGCTGCATGGCTTAGGTGATTCAGGTGATGGTTTTGCACCTGTTGCCCCGCAGCTCGACTTACCTACTGAGTTAGGAGTGCGTTTTATTTTTCCGCACGCGCCTATGCAGGCTGTTACTATTAACGGTGGTATGCAAATGCGCTCATGGTACGACATTAAATCTATGGATTTAGATAAACGTGCCGATGAGCAAGGGGTTAGAGAATCAGCTGCAAAAGTTGAGCAACTCATTACACAAGAAATTGCTAACGGCATACCTGCCAGTAAAATTATTTTAGCGGGCTTTTCGCAAGGTGGCGTTGTATCGCTTCATTTAGCACCGCGTTTAGAACAAAAGCTGGCTGGTGTAATGGCGCTGTCAACCTACATGTGTGTGCCACATAAATTGGCAGATGAAGCAAAACAAACACAGTTAAATATATTTATGGCTCATGGTAGCCAAGATGACGTTGTACCGCATAGCGCGGGTAGAAGTGCGTTCGAAGTATTATCAACGCATAACATGGATGTAAGTTGGCAAGAATACCCAATGGGGCATCAGGTTTGTACACAAGAGTTACAAGCTGTGCGCCAATGGTTAATTTCTCGCTTAAGTTAGTTTAGGAGCCGCTGAGGGTCAAAATGAGTCAGAAAATAGTAATAACAGCAAATGTAAAACGTGAACCACAGGTAAGCGAACCCAACGTGAGCTATGAGTGGCATTGGCGTCGGATTGTGAGTATTTCTATGTTGGTGATTATGATCTCTGCAGCGGTTATTTACGGCCTGTCTAGCGCCGTGAATGCTGATCAAGGGACGTCGCATCCTAATGAGCAGCTTGATTTTACTGAGCAACAAACAGCAATTGTGTCGCTAAGCGATGATAATGCAGCACCAGTAGAGAGTGAAAAAGCCATAGATGCAGATGAGGAGCAGGTAAGCAGTGTTGCGATTGCAGACCCTAAAACCTTTTCCTCAGTTGAGCAAAAACCAGCTTCTATTACTGAACAGGTACCATCGGAGCCTGAAGTTCAACAAAGTATTATTAAGCAAGAAGTAGAGCCAACGATCACTGCTGAGCCTGAAGAAGCAACCATTGCAGCAATAGATACTCAAGCCCCTGAAGTTGAGACTGTTAGCGCAAAGCCAGTTGAGCAAAAGAAATTTGCTGCATCTGCACACATTGCTAGTGTAGCTGTGGGAGCCAAAATAGATACAGCCACAATTAGCCGTGCAGTTCTGACTCGCAGTGTCAGTAACCGTGAGCCAACCAATGTATTTGCCGCCGATGTGCGTTTGAATCAATTTGAAGAGTCGCTGTCATTTTTTAGTGAGCTTAAAAACTTACAGGGACAGCAGGTAAAACATGTGTGGTTATTCGAAGATGAAATAATGGCTGAAGTGGCACTTAAGGTCACTTCTCCGCGTTACAGAACGTACTCAACTAAAAATATTATGGATACTCAATTAGGGCATTGGCGCGTTGATGTAGTTGATGAAAACGGGCTGCTCATCGCTCAAAAAGAATTTAGAGTTTTAGCAAATTAAATAGCCTTAGATTGAACAAGTTTTAATTCTAAAAGCTAGTAATTATTAATGGATATTTTATGACTGAAAAAACAAAGTTAGTTCGCATTGCCACTCGTAAAAGTGCATTGGCACTCTGGCAGGCTGAATTTGTAAAAGCGCAGCTAGAGCATTTTCATGATGACGTGCATGTAGAGCTCGTGCCAATGTCGACTCAAGGTGACATTATTTTAGATACACCGCTAGCTAAAATTGGCGGCAAAGGTTTATTTGTAAAAGAGTTAGAGCAAGCCATGCTAGATGGCCGTGCAGATATTGCAGTGCATTCAATGAAAGATGTGCCGGTAGAGTTTCCGGATGATTTAGAGTTACACACCATTTGTGAGCGTGAAGACCCGCGTGATGCATTTGTATCAAACAATTTTGCCAATATTGATGCGCTTCCACAAGGTGCTATTGTGGGGACTTCAAGTTTACGTCGCCAGTGTCAAATTAGAGCGATGCGTCCGGATTTAGAAATTCGAGACTTACGCGGCAATGTCAATACACGTTTAGCTAAGCTTGATAGCGGCCAATATGATGCCATTATACTCGCTGCTGCAGGCCTAATTCGTTTAGAAATGGGCGAGCGTATTCGTGACTTTATTGAACCAGAAGTCTCGTTACCTGCTAATGGCCAAGGCGCTGTAGGCATTGAGTGTCGTATAGACGATACCGTGACGAAAGCATTGTTAGCGCCGCTTGAGCATAACGAAACACGTATTCGTGTTAACGCTGAGCGTGCAATGAACCGCCATTTAGAAGGGGGCTGCCAAGTGCCAATTGGTGCTTATGCATTGGTTGAGGGTGACCAAGTACACTTACGTGGTTTGGTCGGTGCGATTGATGGCAGTGAAATTTTACGCGATGAAATTAGCGGTCACGTTGATGATGCTGAAAAGTTAGGTGTAGAGCTGGCTAAAAAATTATTAGCACAAGGCGCAGATAAAATTCTAGCTGAAGTATATCGAGACGCATAATGAAACATATCTTGATAACTCGGCCCGAAGGAAAAGGCGCAGCCCTTGCAGAGCAACTTGAGCAAGCGGGTTATCAAGCGTCTTTATATCCAGTTTTAAAAATAACCTACTTAACGCCAACAAACGTTGAATTAAGCCCGCTGGTGAACGCTGACAAAATTATTTTTGTTTCACAGGATGCGGTGCATGCATTAAATGCACTTAAGCCTGCTATTAATACCAAAGCACAGTTTTATGGGGTTGGGCAACAAACAGCTGATACTATTTATGAAGTATTTGGTGTGCGTGCCGCACTACCAAAACAACATGACTCTGAGGGATTACTCGCGCTTAAGTCTTTGGCTGATGTTGATGGCAGTAATATTGTGTTGGTCAAAGGTATTGGCGGGCGACCTGAAATAGCAAAAACCTTGAAGCAACGTGGTGCTTATTTAAATAATTGTGTGGTGTATCAACGTGAGCCAGTAGAGCCTAGCTCAGCTAACTGGATAGACCACTGGCAAAGCCATAATGTACACGGTATAGTCATTACAAGTAATGCTGCAGTTGACGCCATATTTAATACTATCTCGGCGGCGCAACTAACATGGTTACAACAGTGCGAATTTTACGTTGCCAGTGAGCGCATAGGTACTTATTTACAGCAACAAAAAATAAATTCGACCCATATACATACTGCGGCAGGAGCTAGCGACCACGCTATGTTTACCTGCATTAATCAGCAAGGTAGCAAAATGAGTGAACAGTCAGCGACGTCAAAAGTAGAAAAATCAGCGCAGCCAACAGCAAAAAACCCCTCTAATACGACTAAAAGTGACTCTGTAAATGCGAATAACCAAACGCAGAGCGCTCCTCAAAAAGTAAGTAAAGTAGGTAGCGTTGCGTTAGTGATTTCCTTGCTTGTTGCCAGCGGTGTGGGTTATGAGTTTTATCAAAAGCTTAATGCCAGTAAAGTGCAAAGTTTAGCAGTTAATACGCTGACAGAACAAAATAAAATGCTACAACAAGAGCTGCAAGCGCTTAAATCTGAGCAGCTTAGCTTGCAGCAAGCGCTGCTTAATAGTGAAGAACAAATCGCTATGGCGCTCAATGAAAATTCTGTAAAAAATCAACAAGCATTAAAAGCCGCGCTGCAAAAGGTGCAACAAAGTGGTAATACATTAAATCCACAAGAGGTCACCAGCTTGCAACGCATGGCTGAATTTAAACTGTGGGCAGAACAAGATTACTCAGGCACCAGTGCCGTGCTTAAACGTTTAGATTCATTGTTAAGTGATCATTCTGGTACGCTTGAGTTGCGTCAAGCAATTACACAAGACATACAAACACTCGACAATATTAAACCCGTTGCGACAGAAGCGATTTATTTACAATTAAACAGCGTAATAAAGCGTATTGATGACTTGGTATTTAATGCGGTTAATTTGCCTGAAGAGGCGAGTATAAGTGATGAGAATGCACTCTCTGAAGATGTTAGTGATTGGCAACAAAACATTCTTAATAGTTGGAATAAAATAGTCGATAGCTTTATTACTATTCGCCATCATGAAGGCGTATTAATTGAGCCACTATTAACTGACCGAGAGCGTCATTTAATTACCCAGCGCATCAAGCTTAATATTACTCAGGCGCAAGACGCATTAATGGGTAAACAAGCTAGTATTTATTTTAACGCTTTGAATGATACAAAACGTTTGGTTAATGAATACTTTAAACAAGATGACGATGCAACAAAAGTGGTAATACAGACATTAGCCAATCTTGAAAAAGAATCGCTTAACTTTAACCCTGAAGTGACACTGCAAAGCACTCAACAAGTGAAGGAGTGGGCACAATGATAGGGCTGATTATTTTTATTGTCGCTATTGTATTGGTGCTAGCGATTACCCCCTTTGTGTTAGATGAAAAAGGCTACGTGCTGATTTCATTTAACAATACCACCATAGAGGGCACAATTGTTTCGTTTTGTATTATGGCAGCACTGAGCGCAGCGGCTTTATATTTAACTTATAAGCTAGTGCGTTATTGTTTATCTATATACAGAAACACTAAGCATGGCTTTTTTGCGCGAAGCCAAGAGCGTAAACATGCGGCTATAGAGCAAGCATTGTGGAGCCTCATTAATGATGATTACGAGCAAGTAGAAAGTGCGCTTTCAAGCAATAGTGTGCCTGCTAAATTTTCCGATATACGTTTAGCATTATTAGCAAAAGCTGCGCTGGCAAATAATCAGCCAGATAAAGCGCTTGAGCGTTTATTTGAAATCAGCCCAGAGCAACAACTTAAAGTGGCTAAGTTATGGTTAGCTAGTGGCGACAGTAGTGTAATTGAGCCGCAAATACGGGTGGCTGCAGAATCTAAAAAAGCCACGGTACTTGATTTGAAGTTGTACACCGAAGTTTTAGTGCAACAACAGCATTTTAAATTGCTTGAAGACTTTTTACCGCGTTTATTACGCAAAAATGCCTTGAATGATACCCAGTGGCAGCAAGTGTTTTTAGCTTATTTTGCTGCGCAAGCAAGTGATGAGTTAACCGCTAAATATCAACATTTAGGTAAAAAGTTGCAGGCGCATGCGCACACGGCTTATTTAACCCAAATGGCCAAAACAGGGCAGCTAGCAAGTATCGAAAATGAGCTAATTAAATTGCTCAAGCACAACAAGCAGCATGATCAACTGGCTTATATTTTAAGTGAAGCTGCACCAAGTAATGCTTATAAGCTGCAATCAAGCATTCAAGAGCGGTTGAAAAAAGACGAGCACAATAACGCGTTATTATTAGCGCTGGCGTGTTTAGCCAATGCCCAAGGTGATTACGACTTAGCAGCACGTGTTTTTGATAAAGCACTCAATAGCGAAAATAAAGCACAGTATCGACAACAAGCGATATTAAGTTATGAGCACAGTGCACAATTAGATAAGGCACTTGTACTCTACCAATAATCAATTATAGTTATAAATCAATAATAAAAGCGCAGGAGCGACGGTTGTGAAAAATGTATTTACATTATCTTTTAGCCTCGCATGCGCTTATTTCTTTAGTGGTTATCTAAGTAACTTTTTATTCGCCGTTAACGGTTATGCGGTTGCCTCTTGGCCTCCGGCTGGTATTGCGCTGGCAAGCTTTTTACTATGGGGGCGTCGCGCTTATGCTGGCATTTTTGCCGGTGCGGTTTTTGTTAATTTAATTCACTTAGATAACTCCGCTGATATCTTAAATTGGCAAATATTAATCCAATCCCTCGGGGTTAGTTGCGCTATATTTTTTCAGGCTTGGCTTGGTGCATTTCTTATTACCAAAGTCATTAAAGCTCCCCTTAATTTATCTTCTTTAAAACTTAGTATTCAAAGCTTGGTGATTGGTGGGCCGCTATGTTGTGTCATAGCTGCTGGAGCAGGAACTAGTCTACTTGTTTTAAATCATTTTATTAGCACATCTGATGTCATCAGTACCTTTATTACTTGGTGGATAGGTGACTCAATTGGGGTGCTGATTTTTACCCCTTTAGTACTGGCCATATTTAACTATTCGCAGTTGCGTCATCGGCTGCAAGTTATTTTACCTGCGTTACTTATTTACGCCATTATCAGTATTAGTTTTTATGGCGCGGCCAGTGTAAAAAAACAAAAAGACCTTCAAAAACAAGACGCCAAAGTACTGATGACGCAAAGTGCCATTAATCAGAAGTTAGATGAAGTGGCTGCTCATCTATCTTTGTTAGGTGCATTTTTAGCAAGTAGTGATCAAGTTAGCCTTGATGAGTTTAATCATTTCACCTCTAAGCAGTTGAGCTATAGTGAAGAGATTTTAGCGTTAAATTGGGTACCAATGATTACTGCCAAGTCTATTAATGATCCTGCTGAATGGGACAAAAGTATCGTTATAAAGCAAAGAATGGCGAATGGACAGTGGCAACAAGCACCCTTTAGCAATACTTATTACCCAATAAAATACATTTATCCTATAAAGAACACGCAAGATTTGTTGGGCTTCGATTTGAGCTCTGATATAGATATTCGCGATGCCCTTAATAAAGCAAAAATTCTTAATGAGTTGGTACTGAGTAAACCATTTAAGTTAGCCCCTACAGATGATGAATTAAGCGTGCTTTTTATTTCTCCTGTATTTGGTGCTCCTGATATTGAAGGGGATTTCAAAGGATTTGTGATTGCACTCGTTAACTTAGCTAAGTTGTCGCAGGTACTTTCATTTGATAGTAGTGGTGAAGTCGCGATTAGCTTTACTGATATAAATAAAGTAGATAATAAACAGACTCTTTATAGCGTTGAGCATGACTCAATGACGTTGCTAAAAGATTATCAGTTGTTAATTGGCCATCGGTTATGGCAGGTAGAAATATACCAACCTAAGACGGAGTCAACCTGGCTTATTTATTGGTTAGCACAGATAGTGGGAATGTTATTTGTTTGGCTATTGATTATGTTTTTAATTTCAGTGGTCGCCACCAATGTTCGTATACGCGAACAAGTGGCAAAGCAAACGCTGACTTTGCGTCAGGAAAAGCAAAAAGCCGATAAAGCCAGTGAGATAAAAAGTCAGTTTTTAGCCAATATGAGCCACGAAATTCGCACCCCAATTAATGGTATTAAAGGCATGCATTACTTAGCACTGCAACAGCGGGACTGGCCACTAGCAAAATCTTACATAGAGCAAGCTGATGGTGCGGTCAGCGTATTATTGAGAGTGCTTAATGATGTGCTCGATTTTTCAAAAATGGAGGCGGGTAAACTTGAGTTAGTGCAGGAACCTGTGGAGCTAAAGTCTCTAGCAAAAGAAGTTATGAGTTTAATGCAGTTTGAGGTCAGTAATAAGCCTTTGTCACTGCAAGTTGAGGTTGATCATGATGCTCCTTTAGTTGTTAATACCGATCCTATTCGTTTAAAGCAGGTGCTGCTGAACTTATTAAATAATGCCGTTAAGTTTACTGCTAAGGGCAGTGTCACATTAAAGATTTGGCAGTCAGCAAAAATGACTTATTTTAGTGTCAATGATACGGGGATTGGAATTAGTGAGGAGGCACAAAAACAGCTATTTAACCCCTTCTCTCAGGCTGATAGTTCAACCTCACGCCAGTTTGGTGGCACAGGGCTTGGTTTAAGTATTTGTAAAAAATTAGTGGAGCTGATGGGAGGAGCAATTGATTTAAAAAGTAGTGAAGGTCACGGCTCTACTTTTACCTTTAGTTTACCGCTTCATTCTCCGTTACCTAAAGCACAATATTATTCAGGTAAGTTAGATAAAATAGATATAAGCAACCTATCACTGGCGAAGTATCGCTTACTACTCGTTGAAGATAACCCATTAAATCAACATGTGGCTACTGCTATTTTAGAAACCAAGCAGGGTGTTGTTGATATTGCTAATAACGGACTTGAAGCGATTAAAATGCTAAGCGATAAAAGATACGACTTAGTATTAATGGATATTCAAATGCCACAAATGGATGGCTTAAAGGCAACGAAAGTGATTCGTAATGAATTAGGGTTTTTAGATTTACCTATTATTGGCCTATCTGCTAATGCGCACGAAGAAGATGCTAAAAAAGCGATTAACGTGGGGATGGATAACTATATAACAAAACCGATTGATGCAGATGCACTGTTTAAAATGATTTGGTTTTATTTATCACGTTAACTCTTTTTATATAAAAAGCAGACATAAGACCTCCAAGCGCTATTTTAAGTATTCTACACTTGAAATATTACTGTACCTGCGTATCATTCGCGCAATTTTAATTCAACCGAGTAGCTATTATGATCAATAGAAAAATACCTTTGCTAGATATTCACCGTCATTTAGATGGTAATGTACGCGCGCAAACCATACTAGAACTTGGTCGTCAGTTTAATATCGCTTTACCAGCGGACAATGTTGAAGCACTTATTCCTCATGTTCAGGTTATTGATCCTGAGCCAAACTTAATGGCATTTTTACAAAAGCTTGATTGGGGAGTGACGGTACTAGGCGATTACGATGCCTGTAGACGTATTGCGATAGAAAACATTGAAGATGCGCAAGCGCAGGGTCTTGATTATGTAGAGCTGCGTTTTAGTCCTTATTATATGGCTCAAAGCCAAGGGTTACACCCTCAAGGCGTTGTTGAAGCAGTGGTTGATGGTATCCGAAGTGCAACAAAAGATACTGATATAAAAGCAAACTTAATTGGTATTTTGTCTCGTACATACGGAGTTAAAACCTGTCAGCACGAGTTGGACGCGTTACTTGCCTTTAAAAATGATTTGGTTGCAGTGGATTTGGCCGGTGATGAAATTGGTTATCCTGGCGAGTTGTTTGTTGATCATTTTAAGCAAGTACGTGATGCATATTTGGCTGTTACTGTGCATGCTGGTGAAGCGTTAGGTGCTCCAAGTATTTGGCAAGCATTAAACGAGCTTGGCGCAAGCAGAATAGGCCATGGTGTTAAAGCGATTGAAGATCCAAAACTAATGGATTATTTACGCGATAACCGTATTGGTATTGAATCGTGCTTAACCAGTAATATTCAAACCAGTACAGTGAATGATTTAACCAAACACCCACTTAAGCAGTTTTTAGATCATGGTATTTTAGCTTGTCTTAACACGGATGACCCAGCTGTTGAAGGCATTGAAATTGAGTACGAGTACGCAGTGGCAGCACCAAAAGCAGGTTTGTCACAAGCCGATATGGAAAAAGCGCAAGCGAATGCGCTTGAAATTGCCTATTTAAGTGACGCTGATAAAAGCGCACTTAAAGCTAAAGTCGCACAGCGTTAAGTTGCTTATATTATCCAGAGTTCAGGTTATATAATTAAAAATGCCACTGTTTACAGTGGCATTTTTTTATATGTGCGCATTACAACTAACGTAATTATTATAAAGTGCTTTTAATATATCGGCACGGCTGATCATACCTACCACTACACCGCCATCGATCACGGGGTAATTTTTAGGCTTACCAGGCTTCATTTGTTCTGCTAATTCCATAATATTGGTATCGCCGTTCACGGTTACCACATCTGTTTGCATCAACTGCGATACTTTAACCATACCATCACAAAAATAACTACTTTGCATTAAGGGTTTAAGTAATTCTTGCTCTGAGATAAAGCCAACGAGCACCTTATTATCATCAAATACCGGCGCGCCTAGTAGTTTAAATTTTTCTAGCTCTGCTATGGCTGTGGTCATTTCTGTATTAGGGGTGATATGAGGCAACTTATGTTGCATAAAATCTTTTACTTTTGTATTTAACATTTAGGTTTCTCCCGCTTAATGTTCTGTACAAAGTATGGTTTATAGATTGGATTTTAGGAAATTGTTTATGTTGATGAGCTTAATAGGTAATAACAATCACAGTGCTAGCAATTAAAACAATTAAGGCACCCTAAGGTGCCTTAAAATAATGCGCTAATGTTACTTTATAAACGCGAATGCATCTGCGTACATGTTTTCACGAGTGGCGCCATGATTTATAAAATCATCACGTACTATGCCAATCATGTCAAAACGACCTGCCATGTAAATATCGTAAGGTTCTAACGAGATGATATCGTTCATCACCGCTTTATGAACATAACCAGTGTGGCCAGTCCAGCTGTCGGTAGGATGCTCTACGACAGGAATAAATTTAAAGTTTTCACGGTTATCTGCCCATGCTTGCATTTCGGTATGTGCATATAGCGCCGACTCTTCTTTTACTCCCCAGTAAAATAGCACCGGGCGCTCACAGTTGATTTCAGCTAAATGCTCGGCCATTGACTTTGCGTAAGAAAAACCAGTACCGCCGGCGAGTAAAATAATTGGACGCTCGCACTGCAAACGCAGCTGAGAAATACCTAAACCTGCTTCAATAGTTACGGTTTGGTTCTCGTTGTGGGCACTACGAAGGTGTTCTAATGATTGCATCGCGTAAGAGTCTGCGTTTGATGCGCCAATGTGTAATTCTAATGCATCAGTTTGTGAGGGGCGACTCGCGATTGAAAACGCACGTTTATCTTTTTCACCTAAAACCAACTGTAAATATTGACCAGCTTCAAATGCTACAGGCTGTTGCGGCTTTAAAATAACTTTATGAACAAATTCTGTTAGTGGGCTGATAGAAACAACTTCAGCGAGTAATGTTTGCATGTTTTACCTTAAATTAGCGGATACGCACTTTATTTGAGCAATAATAGCATATCCGCAGGGTGAGTTTATAGCCTAGAGGCCCTAGACCAAAGTCGTTAAAGAATATCTAAGCTATCCCAAAGCTCATCAACTCGATCCTTAGTGGCTTGATCCATTACAATAGGTTCGCCCCATTCACGGGTTGTTTCGCCAGGCCATTTATTTGTTGCATCCATACCCATTTTTGAACCTAGGCCAGATACGGGCGATGCAAAATCTAAATAATCAATTGGCGTGTTTTCAATTAACGTCGTGTCGCGCGCAGGGTCCATACGAGTAGTGATAGCCCAAATTACATCGTTCCAATCTCTAGCGTTAATATCATCATCACAGACAATAACAAACTTAGTGTACATAAATTGTCGTAGGAATGACCAAACCCCCATCATTACGCGCTTGGCGTGACCTGGATATTGTTTTTTCATTGTCACCACGGCCATACGGTACGAACAACCTTCTGGCGGTAAATAAAAATCGACAATTTCTGGAAATTGCTTTTGTAAGATTGGTACGAATACTTCGTTTAATGCCACCCCTAAAATCGCAGGCTCATCCGGCGGACGGCCAGTAAAAGTACTATGGTAAATAGGGTCTTTACGATGTGTAATATGAGTGACCGTCATAACTGGGAAGTCGTCGACTTCGTTGTAGTATCCTGTGTGGTCGCCATATGGACCTTCCGGCGCCATCTCTCCAGGCATAATATGCCCTTCAAGTACGATTTCTGCACTGGCTGGTACTTGTAAATCATTCGAGATTGACTTAACTACTTCAGTTTTACTACCACGTAGTAAACCTGCAAAGGCATATTCGCTTAACGTATCTGGAACGGGGGTAACAGCACCTAAAATAGTCGCAGGATCTGCACCTAATGCCACCGAAACAGGGTAGGGCTGGCCAGGGTGTTCTTTACACCACTCTTGAAAATCAAGCGCGCCACCGCGATGAGATAACCAACGCATAATGATTTTATTTTTACCCAATAGCTGTTGACGATAAATCCCTAAATTTTGGCGCTTTTTGTGAGGTCCTTTGGTAACGGTTAAACCCCAAGTAATCAAAGGTGCAGCATCGCCAGGCCAGCAGTGCTGAATAGGAAACTTAGTTAAGTCAACGTCGTCACCTTGTAAAATAACTTGTTGGCAGGGGGCTTTTTTAATTTCTTTAGCCGGCATATTAAGTACTTGCTTGAATACCGGAATTTGTCCGAGCGCTTCTTTAATGCCTTTTGGCGGCTCAGGCTCTTTTAGAAATGCGAGTAATTTTCCTACTTCACGTAATTCACTCACATCTTCTTGGCCCATACCCATAGCTACACGCTTTGGGGTACCAAACAAGTTAGCTAAAACGGGAATGTCGTACCCTTTAGGGTTTTCAAATAATAAAGCAGGGCCTTCGGCACGCAGTGTGCGGTCAGCAATTTCGGTCATCTCAAGATACGGGTCGATTTCTTGGCTGATGCGTTTTAACTCGCCTCGTTTCTCAAGTAAATCGATAAAATCGCGCAGATCTTTGTATTTCATTGTGGGCCGTTACTTAGCAAAAAGTTAAAAGTATTATACCCAGTTCATACAAGCCAAGTCATTAGCTGCGCTTAAAACTTAAAGCGCTCTACTGCACCTTTTAGTGAGTGTGCAAGTTGGTTAACGTCTTCACTTTCGCTTGCTAGGGTCGTTGCATTGTTGGCATTTAAGGTAGCCTGCTCGGTTACCTTAGCCATTATTTGTTGAATATCGGTGCTGTTTGCCAGTTGTTCATGTGAGGCACTCGCAATCTCTTTACTCATAGCATTAACCGATACCAGCGTGCTCTTAATACGCTCAACGGCACTATTTAGTTCAGTACTGTTTTCAACGCAATGCTTAGCCTGTTGTTGGCCATCATTTATTTCAGTTTGAGTGGTTTGAGTATGCTGCTGTAGAGTGTTAATCATGGTGGTAATTTCGCTTGTAGAACTTTGTGTGCGGGCTGCAAGCGAGCGTACTTCATCGGCTACTACGGCAAAACCTCGACCATGTTCACCAGCACGTGCCGCTTCAATTGCGGCATTAAGTGCCAGTAAGTTAGTTTGCTCTGCAATACTGCTAATGGTATCGACAATGGCACCAATTAGTTGCGTATATTGAGCTAGTTCTTCTGTACTGCTTACTGCTCTATCTAAGCGGCTTAAAAGTGCTTCAATGCTTTGGCTATTATTATTTGCAATGTCGTTAACGTCATTGGCAAATTGCGAGGCATTAGTAATTTCATTAGAGGTGCTTTGCGCTTGTTCGTGTACGGCTTGAGAACTTTGCAACATTTGCTGTGCTAATGAGGTTGCTTGTGCACTACGTTCCAGCTGTTGCTTAGCAACAATGGTCATTTGCTGGCCTTTTTCGCTGGTTTGAATAGCTGAATTATCTAGTTCGTAAGCATCGTTACTAATGGCTTTTATTAAGTGAGTTAAATCATCACAAAGCTTATTAGTGTTATGCATCAGAGTACCAAATTCATCTTTACTGCGGGGGTTGCTACGCTTAGAAAAGTCACCTGAGGCTATGTGAGCAAGTTCTTTGTTTACCTTTTTAAGCGGTTTTAGCATGGCGTTAGTAGTAAAAACTGAAATAATAATCAGCAAAGCAATTAAAACAAACGCAATAATAATCACTAAACTAGAGCCGGTATTAATCGCTGACTTAGCGCTCTCTTGTAGGGAGTTAAAGCGTATGTCAGCCAGTTTATTAAGCTCAATCAGTTGACTTTCAATACTAATAAATGCCTGTTGAAAGCTTTCAAACCGCTGATCAACTTTATCTTTATTATTGAGCACAGCATTTTGCAATGCATACAGCCCATCAGGATTATTTAATAAGCTGCTTAAATCGTTAAACGCTGTAATTAGCTCATTAGCGTTGAGTTTATTAGCAATTGGGGCGGCTTGTTGCTCTAAGTAGCTAAGATTAGATTTAATATTATCGAGTAAAAAAGAGGTATCTTGCTGATGATCGTTTATATTTTCTGAAGTTGTTATTTGCCCAATCCCTTTGACATTATTATTTAAAGTAAATAATAAATCATCAACACGAGTCGCAGTGCCAAATACTGCATTCAAAAGTGATTGCTGGTTGCTCTCAACGTTTATGAGCTCTATATCAAGCAAGCGGTTACTGAGTTCACGAAGCTGTTCATTAAACGTAATTGTTAGTGCTGCGGCTGAGCTTTGCGCCTTAAATCGTTGCTCTTTTGCTGCAAGCATTTGGTTGCTTATTGTATTTAGCTGGGCGAAGTCTTTGTTAATAGCTGTAAGAAGTGTTTGCATACCTTGCTGCTGGGCAACTTGTGCTTTTAGTGTTTCTAATTTACTAAAAAACTGCGTTTGTTCAGCGTGTGCCTGCTTTTTATTTTCCAGCAGTAAATTAAGTTTAGTTTGGCTATAAGCAATGGCATTAAATTTAGTGATAGAAAGGAGTGATAAACGAAGGTCTTTACTGGCTTGTTGTACAGGCACTGCCAACGCTTCTATACGTGTGTTAGTGATACTAATCTGATTTAGTGACCAGTAAAAAAATATGCAGCTAGTAAGCATTAACAAGCCAATGGCTGAAAAGGCTAAAATTATTTTATGTTTTATAGCGAGAGATTGCATAACTTTATCAACAATATTAAGACTTTTGTTAGTGTAGCAAGTTTTTTAATTTGATGTTAGTTATTGGTTAATTGCTGCTGCATTGGTATTTTTTGCCGTTAATTATTAGCATTGCTTGCTCTCCTTTACTCCAAAATAACACCTCTTGATTAATGTATTTACTGCCTGAAGCACTCACCTCATGATTCAATATGTAATCATGATCATAAAAGCTCAGCTTTGCTTGCTTGTTGCTAATAATATCAAGTTTTGCAGGTGCGTTATCGCAAACATAGTTATTTGTAACTGGCTGCTTATTGCATGCAGTCAAAGCTATTAGAGCAATAATAACGATAGCGTGTTTCATTGGCTGTGCCTTATTGAGTCCCTTGTTTAATTAAGAGCTTAACAAAGCTAAATTAACCGTTGGTGAAAATATAGCTTTACGTTATGTTTAAGATCTTATTTTTAGTTAGGAAATTTCATGGCTGGCACCAACCTTTTAACATTACTGGATGATATAACGACTTTGCTGGATGATATTGCGACCATGAGTAAAGTTGCGACAAAGAAAACAGCCGGAGTACTTGGTGATGATTTGGCACTTAATGCTCAGCAAGTTACTGGGGTTACTGCTGATAGGGAGCTGCCCGTTGTATGGGCAGTGGCAAAGGGGTCGTTTTTAAATAAAGCCATATTAGTCCCTGCTGCGTTATTAATTAGTGTGTGGTTGCCTTGGCTAATTACTCCACTTTTAATGATAGGTGGCTTATTTTTATGTTTTGAAGGCGCAGAAAAAATATTTTTACCTCATCATGCAGAAGCAACAGAAGGTGCTGAAAATTTAAACCTGGCAGAGTATGAAAAACAAAAAGTTAAAGGCGCCATTCGTACTGATTTTATTCTTTCCGCTGAAATTATTGTTATTACATTAGGCACGGTCGCAGGGGCGACATTAATCAATCAGGCGCTGGTATTGAGTGTGATTGCCATCATTATGACGATTGGTGTTTATGGACTGGTAGCAGGGATTGTAAAGCTTGATGATGCAGGTTTATATTTACTTAATCAATCCAAACTCTCCGCAAGTAAGTTTAAAGAATTACTCGGTAAAGCCTTATTAGCTGCAGCCCCACGGTTAATGCAGTTTTTAGCCTTTGCGGGCACGGTGGCGATGTTTTTAGTGGGTGGTGGAATTTTAGTACACGCAATTGAGCTTTTGCATCATACCCAAGTGGATGTAACTCATTATGCGCAGTCGGTTGCTGGTAGCACAGGAGAAATACTAGCCCCTTTAGTATTTGACGGACTGTTAGGAATAGGTGCTGGTTTGGTTATTGTGATTGCGCATGTCGCTTATACTAAGTTATTTAAAGCAAATAAGTAGCGCGGTGGTAACGCTACTTTATTTTATTCGCACTGAGTTGTTTTGCATAGTTGCTCAAGCTCGTATATAGCTTTGCTATTACCTTGAGCAATGGCTTTTTTATACCAATAAATCGCCTGCTGAATGTTCTTTTTTGTACCTTGTCCATCACGATACATCTGAGCAAGATTTAGTTGACCCCATTGTGAGCCTGAGTTTGCTGCTAGGTTAAAGCTTTCAAGCGCTTCGTTATATTGCTTATCTTTATAGTAAATAATCCCTTGCTGATTATTCTCATCGAGCTTTAAGCCTTTATAAAGAGGTTTAGGTTTAGGTGGAAACATCACAAACCCGCCATAAAGTGAATATGCTTGTGGGCGTAGCACGTCAAATATAATGTCATCTTCGTATAAACGTTTTATTTCATTACGAGGCAGAGTAATAGTTTGAGAAGAAAAGTAATCTCTTTGTACTAATAAACTTGCACGCATCGCTGTGGTAATGGCACTAGTGCGCTTATAGCTGTAATTACTCACCTGAAACGTTATAAATTGCTCATCAAAGCTGAGTACTTGCGCAACTTTTAAATTAGTGAGTGTCCATGGTTCGTGAGTGAACTTATCGGCTTTAACTAAATAGGTATCATAAGCTTTTGGGGAGGTTAAATAGCTTTGTTTTAGTGCTTCAGTGTTGAGGTGCTTTTGATAAAAAAATAACGCCCCCCATAGTAATAAAATTAATCCAATACAGTATTTTGGTAGGCTAAGCTTTTCAAACAGAGGTAACGTTTTAATATTGATAGCCTCACTATGTCCGCATTTATAGCACTCGCGTTTATAGCTTAACTTGATCGGAAATATAGGAAAAATGGTAAAGCGTAAAAAGCGGCTTTGATTAACTAAGTGATAGCTGTTGTTGTTGCAGTCGGGGCAGCACTGAACGTGTGTAAAATGAGGGAATGACTGACTAGTATTGAAAAGCAACATAATAAGGCTCCTTGTTAATTTACAACTTTAGAGCAAGTGATAAATTAGTAAAGCAGCAAACTGTAAGTAATTATGTCATATAGGATTAGTTTATATAGCCCATACTTTTTAATATGGGCTTTGTAGAGAATCAGCTTAGAAGCTAAATTGTGCAGCTAAACGTACGCTAGTGCCTTCACCTACGGTAACGTTATTTAAACCGCCACCGGCTAGGTAGTTTTTATCGAATAAGTTCTCAATATTTAAACGTAAGTTAATATCGTTGTTATTTAAGTTAAGCTTGTAGGTTGCGCCAATATCAACACGAGTATAACCCTCTTTTGTTACGGTGTTAGCGTTATCAGCAAAACGCTCTCCTTCGTAGAACGCACCTGCATTAAAAGCAACAGCGTCATTGAGTTCATAACGTGTCCATAAAGAGGCAGACCATTTTGGAGCATCAGTAGGGCGTTTGCCCTCTAATTTTTCATCACGCTCATAGTTAGCATCTAAATACATGGTTGATGCCATAACAAATAAACGGTCAGTTGCAGCGCCCTGAGCTGCAAGCTCAAAACCTTTATGGCGTTGCTCACCTGCCTGTGTGGTGATGCTGGTTATATCACCGATAGGGTTAATAAGATCTTCGCTCACTAAGGTACCTGTTTTGCTAATATCAAATAAGGCACCGCTAAGCATTAATCGGTCATCAAACAGTTGCCATTTCACCCCAATTTCCTTTTGCTCAGAGGTAATAGCATCGAGCTTCATACCGTTATTAACATCTTTATCATTTACTAATGTTTCGTTTTGCGGCTCAAATCCTTCTGAGTAACTTGCATAAACAGTTGCAGAGGCATTTGGATGGTAAAGTACACCAACTTTAGGTACGAACGATTCGTTATTGCTGTTTTCTTTACTTTGTTTATCGTAACGACCACCCAGTGATAGTTGCCATTCTGGTGAGAATGAAATTAAATCTTGGATATAAACCCCGTAGTAGTCGTAAGCAGATGAGCTAATAGTGTCATCTGATTTGTAACTTATATTTGGGCGATTAGGCTCATTTTGATCGGCAGAAAAATTAATCGTATCAGCAGATGTGCGTAATTGGCCGTAGTAATAATCCAGTGAGTTAACGCCTACAAGTAATTGATGATGTAAACCCACCGTTTCAAATTCGCCAATGAAGTCAATAAAAGCAGTTTTAAACTGCCAATCATCGAAGCGATCGTAAGGACGTGACTGGTAACTATCACCTTCGATAAAGTCACTTGGCTTACGTGGTGCTGACTCAAAGCGCTGGCGTTCAAACGTTTGCTCATTGTAGCCTAAATTTACTTGCCAGTTATCGGTTAAAAATACTTTGAAATCAATACCCATGTTTTCAACAGTAATGTCGGTAAAGGCCCATGACATATCACGAATTGTTTTGTCATCGCCAATAATGTTGGCATCATTATCTATCCAAGCGCCAGTATCTAAGCCTGCTTCGTCATCAGTGCGATCATAATGAACACGTACTAGGGCATTATCGCTAATATCGTAATCAACCACTAAGGCACCTAAGAAGCGATCGCGTTCGCGGTTATCACCATTTTGGTATTCTCGCCAGTATTCAACATCTTGTTTTACTAATACACCACGGGCACGTAAATCTTCAGCCTCGGTGAGTGCGCCGCCAGCATCAAGCATAAAGCGAGTTGAACCATGTTGGTCAACATCGGCACTGGCACTAAATAGCGTTTGTGCAGTTGGCTTTTTAGTTACCATGTTAACTAGGCCACCGGGGCCTGATTGCCCATACAAAATACTTGAAGGGCCTTTAATAACTTCTACTTGCTCTAAAATTTCAATGGGTTGTTGGTAATGAGACCAATGCTGGTGGCCATCACGCAGGTAGCCGGTTGATGAGCTTAATTGAAAACCACGTAAGTTAAATACTTCTCTGTTTCGTTGTTTAGATCCTGCAGTTAAACTAGCATCATTGGTCAATACTTCACCAAGAGTTGTTGCTAGTTGCTCATTAACGATTGTGTCAGTGATTACGGTAACTGACTGTGCGGTATCGAGTAATGAGGTTGAGGTTCTCATTGCCCCACTGGCATTATCTACTTTGTAGTCGTTGAAGTAGCTACCTTTAACTTCAATGCGTTCTATATTTGCGGTGTTGGCAAATGCATTTGCAGAGGTGCTGGCTAAAAGTGCAATAAAAAGAGGGTTAAGTTTCATTAGTGGCTTCCGGCTTAGAATTATTAGAGTAGTAAAACGCCGCAGATCTTAATGAAAACAACTATCATTTGCAATATCTTTATTGCAACTTTTAATCGTACGTTGCTAATGGTTGCTAATTGTTAATTCTGCTATTATTAGCCGCATATTAATTGAGACTTTTCTCAAGTTATTTTTTGCTATGGAATTTACTGTGACTGCAACTGCTTTTTCATCGTTGGCCTTACCTTCAGGGTTAGTTGATAATTTATCAACGCTTGGCTACACCCAAATGACGCCTGTACAGGCGCAAAGCCTACCGCCTGTTTTAAGTGGCAAAGATATTATTGCCCAAGCCAAAACAGGCTCAGGTAAAACAGCGGCATTTAGTTTAGGCGTTTTAGCCAAGCTAAATGTAAAACGCTTTCGTATTCAGTCGCTAGTATTATGCCCAACTCGTGAGCTTGCAGAGCAAGTGGCGGTTGAGATGCGTAAACTAGCGCGTGGTATTCATAACATTAAGATTTTAACTTTGTGTGGTGGGGTTTCAATTGGGCCGCAAATTGGTTCACTCGAACATGGTGCACATATTATTGTGGGTACACCGGGGCGAGTTGACGATCATATTCGCAAAGGTACATTGCGTTTAGATGATGTTGAAACCCTGGTACTTGATGAAGCCGACCAAATGCTTGATATGGGTTTTCAAGACACTCTCGATGCCATAATTGATCGCATTCCAACCAATCGTCAAACGTTGTTATTTAGTGCTACTTTTCCAAAATCAATCGAAGCTATTGCTAAGCGTGTACTTAGTAATCCAGAAATGATTAAAGTAGAAGAGCAGCAAGAAAAAAGCACGATTAAGCAATACTTCTACAAAATGGATAATAATAAACAGCGTTATCCAACGCTTAAGCTGTTACTTCTTAAATTTACCCCGCAAAGCTGTGTGGTGTTTTGTAATACCAAGGTTGAAACGCAGCAAGTATGTGATGATTTAGCCGATGAAGGTTTTAGTGCGGTGGCACTGCATGGTGATTTAGAGCAGCGTGACCGTGAGCGTACACTGATTCATTTTGCGAATAAGAGTGCGTCTATTTTAGTGGCTACCGATGTAGCTGCACGAGGCTTAGATATTGATGACATGGACATGGTGATTAACTATCACTTAGCTCACGATCCACAAACTCATGTACATCGTGTTGGCCGTACAGGACGAGCAGGTAAAAAAGGGATTGCGTGTTCTATTTATGGTGAGGCAGAGCAATTTAAAGTGGCTCAAATTGGCGACCATTACGAGCGTGACTTTACTCCTGAGCCAATGCCATCTTATAACCTACTAGATAAGCCGCCATACAAACCTGAAATGGTGACGCTGATGATAGATGCAGGCAAAAAGCAAAAAGTGCGCGCGGGTGATATTTTAGGCGCATTAACCGGAAAAGACGGTGTTGCTGGGCGCCAAGTTGGTAAAATCAACGTACTTGATAACGTGGCATTTGTTGCGGTAGAGCGTAACTCATCTAAACCAGCGTTACGCAAATTAACCGAAGGTAATATTAAAGGACGTAAAATTCGTGCTCGTCGGCTAACGCGTTAACTCTCGATCTAATCTGAGCAACTCGCCTTGAGTTGCTCATATTCTATTTTTAGTTGTTTAAACACCTCATTGTCACCCCCTTGTTTATCTGGATGATGCTGCACTGCAAGTTGTCGCCAACGCTTTTGTAATTCTTTTAGTGTGACTGGCGATGTTAATTGCCAACGCACCAGCAGTTGTTGTTGCTGCTCATTACTCAGTGGAATTTCGCGATAAGTAGGCCTACTAAATTGCTGCCAAAAGCTATCTAATAACGCCTTGACTTCATCCGTAGATGTTTCAAAATTTTGCCAGTTTAAATAATAGTCGCGTAGTGGATCGTTAGGATGTAGTTGGTTATAACTGGAACTGTTTACTAGTTCAATATGTAAGCTTTTAACGACTAATTGTTGTTTTGGCATTAATTGCTGTTGTAGCTGATAAAGCGCATTCATAATTAAAAAATTGCGCTTAAATAGGTCGCGCTCAGGCTCGGCAGCTAAAGTATCAAGAAACCCACGTTGTTTTAACTCAGATGCTAAAGTATGAACCATCCACACTTTTTTATTGATTAATAGTTCAAAAATCTCATCTATCAGAGGGTTAAGCATTGTTTACAATCTATTAATTAGTGTATCTTGGATAAATTATCATATACCCAAATAACATTAAACCCCAAGGAGTGGGCGTGAGTGCCTGTTTTGAATTGGTCTAAATTAGATGTTTATACTTGGTTTGGGTGTCGTTTTGTTATGGCTAGCAAGGATTTAAGGATATTTTTATGCTGACTCAGTTAAAGCGCATCTGCTTTATTGGCCTTTTGGCTGTTTTAAGTAGTGCATCAAATGACGCTTTATCAAATGAGCAGCCAAGTTTGTTTGAGCAGTTTAATCTTGAACAAGCATGGCCTGAAAAGCATCGCCTTGCAACCGATATCTTATCGAACCCTGATGTTCCAAATTTACAACGCATTACTATTTATAGCGATTTAGCTGAGCTGGCGTTTGCGCAAAGTGATTTAGCCAATGCACTAAAATATTTTAAATTGCTAGAGACCAATAGTACGTTAAAAGATCAGCCTAAACTTTTCTTTCGTGCGATTAAAATGCAAGGAGTTGTGCTTTATTATCAAGGGTTAGTGCAACAAGCGGTCGTTGATTATAGCCGCGCGTTAAACATCGCAATTGCGCTTAAAAGTCCGATAAAACAGGCTAATTTACTTAGTAATATCGGGCTTGCTTATTTTGATATGTATAACATGGAGCTAGCTCTTGATTATTATCAGCAAGCCAAAGTAATTTATGAAAAAGAGGGGAGCGCACAAGATAAGGCCGATATATTACATAATATTGCCGGTATTTATATTCGTCTCTCTCGATATGAGTCAGCTCTTGAGATGTACCGTGAGGTTTTAAAAGTTTTTCAAGAACTTGGCGATGAAGACGGTGTTGCCCAAGCATACGGTAATATGGGGGTGGCGTACACAGAATCGAGACAGTACCAATTAGCACTGCATTATAATCAGTTGGCCTTACGTTACTATCAAAGCGTTAATAATGCGTTTCAACTTTCTACCAAGCATACAAACTTAGCCACCATCAACCTTAAACTAAATAAATTTGATGTTGCCTTTTATCACGCTAATGCGGGCCAACAATTTGCAATAGAGGCAGATAATAAGTCTTTATTAGCGGCAGCTTTACATGTGTTGTCAATTGTTCAATTTGTACAAGGTGATACGCAAAGTGCCAAACAAACCTCAGAGCACTCAATTACCCTTGCCAAAGAGTACAATAATGGCATGCGTATTAAAGATGGCTTAGGAATTGAAGCACTAATAAATGCGAGCTTAGGGGATTATGAAAAAGCGCTAAATTTACACCAACAGTACGTTGATTATCAGCGTAGTGTGAATACCGAAGAAGCTTCAAAAGCGGTCAGTCAATTTCAAATCCAGTTTGAATCGAATCAGCTAAACCAAGAAATTAAACAATTAAAACAACAACAATACTTACAAGAATTGCAAATAGCTAAGCGTTCACAGTTAACGTTTTTGTTGGTGATTGTTGCCATATTAATTTTAATTACGGTAATTGCTGTTTATAAGCGCCGAACAGAAAAGCAAGCTAAGTTAAAGTTAAGCGAACAAGTTGAACAGCGTACTAAAGAGCTACAAAGTGTGGCGCAAGAGCTACGTGAAGCAAACGAGGTGAAAAGCCAGTTTTTAGCGAATATAAGCCATGAAATAAGAACACCGTTAACTGCTATTTTGGCACAAACTGATGATCTTATTAATGGTCTATACAAGCCGGAACAATTACAAGATGAGCTTAGAGTAATACAACGTCAAAGTGAGCATTTAAAAAGCTTGATTAATGATGTGTTGGACTTAAGTAAGATAGAGGCAAACCGGTTAGAACTTAATATTAGTTGTTTTGATGTGGTGAAGCTTATCAACGATATTCACGCTATGTTTTCTCCTCAAACTAAAGCGAAAGGTTTATCGTTAGTTTTAGACTGCCAGTTAGAAAAATCCTATTTTACGCGATTAGATTTAACGCGAGTAAAACAAATTCTTATTAATTTATGTGCTAATGCTATTAAGTTTACTCATAAAGGGCAAGTAACTATTGGTGTTAATAAAACCGAGCAAGGGTTACTCTTTTCGATTAAAGACACTGGGATTGGCATGAGCTCATCTCAACTTAAACTTATTTTTGAGTGTTTTAGCCAAGCAGATAACAGTATTAGCCGACGTTTTGGTGGCACAGGACTAGGTTTGAGCTTGTCGCAGCAATTAGCGGCGATGATGGGTGGCTACATAAGTGTTCAGAGTGAGTTTAAAAAAGGCAGTGAGTTTTCATTTTATTTGCCTTGTATACAAGTTGAAGAGCAAGTTTGCCATGACGATCAGCAAGCTAAGTCAGATGAGCGACACAGATTATTATCGGGTAAGGTGGTGCTTGCTGAAGATCACAGTGATAACCGCAAACTGATCAGTCGTTATTTACATTCTCTTGGGCTAGAAGTGATTGCCGTTGAAAACGGTGAGCAAGCAGTAGAACAAAGTTTAAAGCTATACCCAGATTTAGTACTATTAGATATTCAAATGCCTGTTATGGATGGTATTTCTGCGTTTGAACTACTCAAGCAATGTGGTTATGAGCAGCCTATTTTAGCATTAACGGCCAATGCCATGAGCCACGAGATTGACCACTATTTATCACTTGGCTTTAGTGACTATTTAGCAAAGCCAATCGATAAAGAGTCTTTTTATACTGTGCTAGCAAAATACTTAAATGCTGCAAATACAGAGGTATCAACTGAGCAGGTTCATGTTGATATGAGTGATTTAGTAACGAGCTTTCAACAAAGTCTAGCCGAAGAAAGTGAGCTTATTGAGCTACACTTTAAAGATGCTGATTATCAGGCACTACAAAAAGATAGCCATCGAGTGTTAGGGGCGGCACAAATGTTCGAGTTTAAAGACATAGCCTTAGCGGCAAAAGCGCTAGACGATGAATTACTTCAGCCACAAATAAATACACAAAGGCTAACAACGTTAGTCAATAACTTACAGGCACTGTTTAAAAAATACGAATAAATTAATTTAACCTGAACTCCGGATAATAAATCCATCTCAAGCAGCTATTTTCAGCGCTAACTGCGTTGAATTTATTTGCAATAGGCGAGCTATTGACGCGTAATTTCGCCTTGTTTTCACTAAAAATCTCTAGCTAGAGAAAAATAAGCACAAATATTTTTTTGATTCAATATGTTAGTAAATCTCTTAACCAGAGTTCAGGTTAATCTACTCTAAAAACAAAAAAGACACCATTTGGTGTCTTTTTTATTTAAAAACGTTGATTTAACTAGGTTTAGCTTACTTACGTTTCATCGAATCAAAAAACTCATCGTTGGTTTTACTCATCGATAGCTTATCAATTAAAAATTCCATGGCGTCAATTTCTGACATGTCATGTACTATTTTACGTAAAATCCACAGCTTTTGTAGTTCATCTGGCTTAGTGAGTAATTCTTCACGGCGTGTACCAGAGCGATTAAAGTCGATAGCTGGGAATACACGTTTTTCCGCAATTTTACGGTTAAGGTGTAGTTCCATGTTACCTGTACCTTTGAACTCTTCGTAGATAACTTCATCCATTTTAGAGCCGGTATCAATAAGCGCCGTCGCAATAATTGTTAAGCTACCGCCTTCTTCAACGTTACGTGCAGCCCCAAAGAAACGCTTAGGCTTATGTAGCGCATTAGCATCTACACCACCGGTTAGTACTTTACCTGATGATGGAATAACCGTGTTATATGCACGTGCTAAACGGGTGATTGAATCAAGTAAAATAACAACGTCTTTTTTATGCTCAACTAAGCGCTTTGCTTTTTCGATAACCATTTCCGCAACTTGTACGTGGCGAGAAGCTGGCTCATCGAATGTTGATGCAATAACTTCGCCTTTTACTAGGCGTTGCATCTCAGTAACTTCTTCCGGGCGTTCATCAATAAGTAAAACCATTAATGTAACGTCAGGGTGATTATGTGTGATTGATTGCGCAATATTTTGTAGCAACATTGTTTTACCCGCTTTTGGCGGTGCTACTAATAAACCACGTTGGCCGCGGCCAATTGGTGATGCTAAATCAAGAACTCGTGCGGTAATATCTTCTTTACTGCCGTTACCGCGTTCCATACGAAAACGTTCGTTTGCATGAAGTGGGGTTAGGTTTTCAAAAAGGATTTTAGTGCGAGAGTTTTCAGGTTTATCAAAGTTAACTTCATTTACTTTAAGCAAAGCAAAGTAACGCTCACCGTCTTTTGGTGGACGAATAAGACCTGAAATAGAGTCGCCAGTACGCATACTAAAGCGGCGAATTTGACTCGGAGATACATAAATATCATCTGGGCCTGCTAAGTAAGAAGCTTCTGATGATCTTAAAAAGCCAAAACCATCTTGCAAAATTTCTAAAACACCACCACCGAAGATATTCTCTCCGCCTTTGGCGTGTGATTTAAGAATTGCAAAAATGATATCTTGCTTTCTCAAACGGGCTACGTTTTCGAGCCCCATGGACTCAGCTTGGTTTACAAGCTCTTTTATAGACTTGTCTTTTAATTCGCGTAAATGCATATTGGTGGGTTCTTTATTACAGTTGTCATACTCAAAATCGCTTTATTAGATCGTTGAGTGAGGTTCGTTGAATATAACTAAGGATTAGTTGGCTTTATAAACTAGCAGGTCATTACAGCAGCGTCCAGTACTTCTGCAAAATAAATTATAAAAAAAGGGCTGAGAGCCCTTTTTTTAATTAACACTTATTAGATGTTATTTTCTAAAAACTCAACTAATTGTGTTTTTGATAGTGCGCCTACTTTAGTTGCAGCTACTTGACCATCTTTGAAAAGTAGTAGTGTAGGGATACCACGAATACCAAACTTTGGTGGTGTGCCTGCATTTTGGTCAATGTTTAATTTAGTGATAGTTACACGGCCATCAAACTCATCAGCAACTTCGCTTAGAATTGGGGCGATCATCTTACACGGTCCGCACCATTCTGCCCAAAAGTCTACTAGTACAGGTTTGTCTGATTGTAATACGTCAGCTTCAAAGCTATCGTCGGTAATTTGGATTATTTTCTCGCTCATTGCGCTCTCCGGTTTAGTTAGGCGAAATATTTAGTGCGTATTTAAACACTCTTGTTTCTTATTGCAAGTTTAAACGTTATGCTTAAACGCTATGACTAAGACACATTTGACCGATAAAAAGTTTTCAGACTTTGCTATTGCACCGGAAGTGGTTGCCGGGTTAACCGAAAGTGGGTTTGAATATTGCACACCCATTCAAGCTAAATGCCTACCTTTTATTTGTGAAGGGCGCGATATTGCGGGCCAAGCACAAACAGGTACTGGCAAAACGTTGGCATTTTTAACTGCCACGTGCCACCGGTTATTACAATCTAGCAAAGCACCTAGTAAACATCCAAGAGCCCTGATCATGGCCCCAACTCGGGAGCTTGCGATTCAGATACACAAAGATGCAAAAATTTTAGCGCCGCACTGTAATCTTAACTTAGGTTTAGTATATGGTGGCGAAGATTACGAAAAACAACGTGCACAACTAGAAAAAGGCGTTGATATTTTAATTGGCACCACAGGTCGCCTAATCGATTTATATAAGCAAGGCTGTTACACCCTTAATGAAATTGAGGTAGTCGTGCTAGATGAAGCCGATCGTATGTTCGATTTAGGTTTTATTAAAGATATTCGTTATATGTTCCGTCGTATGCCAGATACGTCAGAGCGTTTAAACTTATTATTTTCTGCTACGCTATCGTACCGTGTACAAGAGCTTGCATTTGAACACATGACCAACCCTGAGCATGTGCAAATAGAGCCCGATGTAAAAACAGGTAAACGTATTCAAGAAGAGCTATTTCATCCTTCACAAGAAGATAAAATTAAGCTGTTGTTAACCTTGATTGAAGAAGAATGGCCTGAGAAAGCCATTGTTTTTGCTAATACCAAGCATAGCTGTGAAACCGTATATGCATGGTTAAAAGCAGACGGACATCGTGTGGGCATGCTCACCGGTGATGTAAACCAAAAGAAACGCCAGTCAATACTCGCGCAATTTAGTAAAGGCGAGCTAGACTTTTTAGTGGCTACCGATGTTGCTGCACGTGGTTTGCATATTCCAGAAGTAAGTCATGTATTTAATTTTGATTTACCTGACGATTGCGAAGATTACGTTCACCGCATTGGTCGTACAGCTCGAGCAGGCGCTTCAGGTCATGCAATTAGCTTTGCGTGTGAGCAATATGCTTATAACCTTCATGAAATTGAAGAATACATTGAGCACAGCATTCCATTATCACATTACGATAAAAGTGCATTGCTAGATGATTTAACGAAGCCGACTATTCATAGAAAACGTAATTTTTCTACTGGTCCACGTAATCGTAGTAATAACAACGGACGTCGCCCAAATAATGGTTACCAAAAAGGACGGTCTTAACCGACCGTTAGTTTGATTGTATTTGTAACTAGAGGTTTTTGAACGGTGGGGCAACTTAAACCGCAAAAAAATGTATATGCAGTCATTGATTTAGGCTCAAATAGCTTTCATATGCTTATTGCCAAATCAATGGCGGGCGGCCTGCAAACAATAGGACGCGTCAAACGTAAAGTAAGACTCGCGGCTGGGCTTGATGATGATAATTTATTGAGCTTAGAGGCTATGCAACGAGGCTGGGAATGTTTGGCCTTGTTTGCAGAGCGGTTGCAAGATATTCCAGCGCAAAACATCACCATTGTTGCCACTGCAACACTTCGTTTAGCAACCAACGCCGACGACTTTAAACTACGTGCAGAAGAAATATTAGGACATAAAGTTAATGTTATTAGCGGCGAGCTAGAAGCACGAACGATTTATAAAGGGGTTGCACATACCTCTTCATGTACAGGCAAGCAGCTGGTTATTGATATTGGTGGAGCGAGTACCGAGGTTGTTATTGGCCAAGGCTTTGAAGCGCGTCACTATAAGAGCCTTAATATTGGCTGCGTGACTTTTCTCGAACGCTACTTTAAAGATTGCCAATTAAATGAAGCAAACTTTAATGCTGCTATAAAAGCAGCGCGAAATGTTGTTGATAAAATAGCACCTGAATATAAAACAGCTGGTTGGCAACTTGCCTCTGGTGCGTCAGGTACAGTGCAAGCTATTCAAGAAATTATGGTGGCACAAAATTTAAATGAAATGCTCACCCTTGAAAAGCTCTATACCATCAAACAACAATCCATAGCTTACAAAACAATAGCTGAACTCGATTTACCAGGGTTAAGTGAAGAGCGACGGTTAGTGTTTGTATCTGGGCTGGCTATTTTAATTGCACTGTTTGAGTCACTAGAAATAGAACAAATGGGGTTAGCGGGTGGTGCTCTTCGTGAAGGTGTTTTATATAGCATGCTACCGGAGCTACATAATACCGACATTCGCCAACGTACTATTGATGGTTTTATGAACCGTTATCATGTTGATCAAAAGCAAGCATCTAGAGTATCAAGTTTAGCTGCACTGTTAGCTAATGAAGTCAGTCATTATTGGCCGATTGAAGCACAAAACGGATTGCCGCTTTTGAATGCCGTCGCGCAGCTTCATGAAATAGGTTTATTAATAGAGTATAAGCAGTACCACAAACATACCGCTTATATTTTAGAAAATACCGATATGCCCGGTTTTTCACAATCAGAGCACAAAGTGATCGTTGCTATAGCTAATAGTCATCGCTGGGACCTTCAAAAGGGATGCTTAGATCATTTAGGTGCACATAGTATTGTTGCCGCGTATATGGTTCGACTATTACGTATTGCCGTTATTTTATCTATGCGCCGACAAGATGATGTGTTGCCAGACTTTAAGATAACAGCTGAGAATGAAGAGTTAGTGATTCAATTTGAAAATGACTGGTTAAAAAACCACCCATTGATGGCAAGTGAGCTAAATCAAGAGATTAAGTATCAAAAAAAATGCGGTTGGAAACTTAAAGTGAGTTAGTTAATCCGGCTTTCGCAGAGTTTTTAGTGGTTAAAATGAGCTTTTAGTTGTATTTTTGTTCGAACAGTCATTTATTTCAAGTTTTCTTCAAAAAAGGGTTGATCTGTTTTCGGATCTCCCTATAATGCGACCCCACTGAGACGGCAGAGCGCAACGCATAGCGAGGCACGAGCTACTCAGTGAGTCGAGTAAAACTTAGTTCTGAAAACTTTCAAGTTTAACAAAATTAAGTGTTGACAAAAAAATAGGAAAGCGTAATATGCGCAGCCCTAGCGAGATAAAGTTTAACGCTTTAATCGCAACGTTCTTTAACAATATAAAGCAATCATCTGTGTGGGCACTCGTACAGATTGAGTTCTAACAGCCAAGCTTAGATT
>NZ_PNDI01000187.1:0-241 GCF_005887465.1 Pseudoalteromonas sp. S1610
GTAAGCTGCATAAGCGTAGTTAACAGCGGTCATATAATCAAAAAAGCGAATTTCAGCGTTTAATTTAACATCACCAACGTCGCCGGAGAAATATAAGCGAAAAATATCATAGTCAAAATCGCCGCCGCGATTTTTATTATCGTCATCATACGAAGTATGGCTGTAGTTGGTTCGAACAGCACCACCAACTTTAAGTCGCGGAGGCTTGTGTTCAGGTTTAGCTACTTTATCTTGAGCTGTC
>NZ_PNDI01000188.1:0-273 GCF_005887465.1 Pseudoalteromonas sp. S1610
CTTAAACCAGAATCAGCTTGGGGTATCGATTTAGGTTACGAATACCGTTTAGGTAAAAGTGGCGTTGTAGGTGTAAACGTAATTAACCGTCACGTTAGCGACCTTATTGAATTTGCCAGTACAGGTGATGAAGGCTCAGCAGGCGAAGGCACATTTGTACTGCAACCACAAACTACTGGGCATGGCACAGTTCAATGTATTGAGTTTGCTGTAGCCACGCCACTGAGCTCCTTACACATGCCTAACACAGGTATCAACTTAAAGTACTCGTGG
>NZ_PNDI01000189.1:0-249 GCF_005887465.1 Pseudoalteromonas sp. S1610
ATGATCAAATATCAGAACTTTAGCTGTAAATTAATTTATTTGTCTATAAAATTATTGAGTCTTTATTACAAGTCGCCAAAAGAGCAAACGATGTAAACGAGCATCCCCATGCGGTAGATGATTCTAGCAAAACCAGCCAGTCGATTATTGAGCTTCAACACGACTGTAGGACCCAAGTAGCCGCTGAACTGGAGGAGATGACTCATCAAAGTCATGATGTTAGCCGGACTGACGACTCCTCTGAACAAC
>NZ_PNDI01000190.1:0-260 GCF_005887465.1 Pseudoalteromonas sp. S1610
GTCGCGAATGACGCACCATGCAATAACCCTAGGAGTACACAGAGTAAGGTATTTAAATCTATATTGATGGCCCATAAAATCCTCACCACTTCAGTGTTATCACTGGCAAGCTTATATAATACTTATATTCCTTGAGTAGTATAGCCGTTTAACAGGGCATCACTTAAATCAAAAATATCGAATTTAGATTTGTTTAGTAGCCCTTGCATTACCAGTTGTTGGGTAATGAGCGCGTCACGATTTATAAGTGACAGCTTTTC
>NZ_PNDI01000191.1:0-236 GCF_005887465.1 Pseudoalteromonas sp. S1610
CGACTTCGGCCCGAAAGCGCAGCGCCCGATGCCATCGGCCCTGGGCAGCGCGCACGAGGAGACAAGCGAGACGAGGAACATGCGGACAACGGCTGCGCTACCGACGGTGCTGCTCGTCGATGACGAGGCGCGCGCGACGGAAGCGATGCGCCGCACGCTGGTCGACGAGTTCCGCGTGCTCGACGCGTGCAGCGCCGACGAGGCGCGCCGGCTGCTCGAGTCGGACAGCGTCGACG
>NZ_PNDI01000192.1:0-257 GCF_005887465.1 Pseudoalteromonas sp. S1610
TGTATTTGATGAAGAAAATGGTTATCGCCTAGATGAATATGACTTGAGTTTAATGTCTGATAAGGCGGTCAATATAATGTACATTAGCTTAAAAGGTATCAGCAGACAAGCAACTCTTGCAGATGCCTTTGAAATTTTAAATCATAAACGCAGTGGTGGAGTTTATGGGTATAACTTATTTGATAATCAACAAATTATGGGTTTACTACGGTGGGAGCAAATCCATCATAGTCTAACCATACGTAACAGATTACTTT
>NZ_PNDI01000193.1:0-244 GCF_005887465.1 Pseudoalteromonas sp. S1610
AGCTCCTCACTGGCAGGGTACAACGAATTTCTAACATACACTGGAGGACCGTTGTTTAAGCCCAGTTGCATTGCGTGCGGTAAGGAAATTATCTCCTCGTCGCTATACGGGTCAAAGGATGGGTGTAGTTGTACGGACATCCACAATTGGTAACGTAAGTTCAGGATTACTTGCTGGTAGCTTTGATCCTAACAATGTAGCTGAAATTCCTACCCTTTACTTACAAATAGCAATATATAGTATC
>NZ_PNDI01000194.1:0-273 GCF_005887465.1 Pseudoalteromonas sp. S1610
ATGGGATATCATAAGACGATTTTGATTTTATGTCCTATTGTTAAAAGCGCGCGCCATTGGTAATGGCGAGTGTATCGGGTACTTGGAAACCCACTTCACCAAAAAGTGCTGATTCAGTTACTTTGCTACCAGTAATTTCTTAATATTCTAAAGAGTCTGGTCTTTGCTGTGCGCCACCAAAGTGGTCAACGGCGAACTGAGCAAAGCCTGGCGTAACCTCGCTGCTTTATGCGTCGGTAACGGGTGTATTGTAAAACCCACCAACACTCCAGT
>NZ_PNDI01000195.1:0-250 GCF_005887465.1 Pseudoalteromonas sp. S1610
ATGTTGAGGGTTTCTATACTCGTTGAAATATTTGCCGCTCGGTTAGCTGGTCAAAATACAGCCAAAATAGTCATTGTAAACCACATGACTGCCTTGACAGCAATATAACTTGATGGTAATGCCGCTATTGAATAATGTTGCATTAATAACTGCCGGAGTAAAAGTGCTGAAATAGGACGTAAAAATAAGCCAGCAATCCAAATCAGCGCATTTTCAAAGAAAAAATAATTAACAAATGCAGATTTTCTAC